>JAKABC010000179.1 GCA_021802025.1 Actinomycetes bacterium | reverse complement strand
TCGTTGGTGAGCGTGAAGGTCACCGTGCCGGTGGGGGTGCCCCCGCCGGCGGGGACCGTCAAGAGCAGGCCGTCGGTGGCCGAGGTGCCGCTCGGGTTGGCCGTGGTCACCAGGGTGGGCGAGAGTTTCGGTTGACCTAGGCAAATGCTGACGCCACTCAGGACAGGGGCGTTACCTCCCGTGTTGATGGGTGGCGTGTAGTAGAAACCACCTGCGCTACCTGATGTGGCGGTTCCGTCGGGGACACTGCTTGTTTGAGTGCCGTTCGGCGGAAGTGATGAGGGGTCGGAGTAGAACTGGTACGCGGACCCGCCGCTTCCACCACCATTGACAAGAACGCCACCAATCGTCACATCAGGCGAGGTAACCGTCACGCCGACATAGGGAATCGAACCACCCGCGTAGTGGAGTCCTGAAGGTGGATACGGGAAAGCGGTCTCTTGACCAGTAGTCCACGAGACACCATCGTTGCTCCCCGACGTTACGGGCGCACCTTGTTGAACGATGACATCGCCAGGGCACAACTGCTGAGCTAGTTGTCCAGGCGAGCCAGTGCCTAATACCGCGCGCGTGTCGTTTAACTGCGGCCCCGAAGGGGCACCCACAGCGGGATGAACTCCCACTGTCAGCACGGACGCCACGGTAATAAGCAGCGCCACAACAGATGTTCCACGACTCATCAGGCGTGACCCATTGAGCCGTCCAAACGAAAATCCCGACATTGCCCGCAACCCTTCAGCCCTTGCGCCGAGAAGTCTGACCCATTGTGCTGGTGTTGTCAAATGCACGTGCCCATATTGAGTATTTAGGGTCTATGGGGGTGAGCCACATCCCTCAGCCCGCCACTCCACACGGTCTCTGCGCTGGCAAGCCAGAATGTCCTTCTGACTAGCCCTCGGCACCTCCGCACGTCGAGCAGGCCAGCAGGGGAGGGTAAAAGGGTGGACGCCCCCGAGGAACCGACTGGGAGAGGTCTCGGCATCAACGTGGCCCAACGGCTCTCCGATCCTGACGTGGCGGATCGCTTCACGGCCCTCGAGGCCGTCGGTCACCACTCGAGCGACCTGATCGTCGTCTTGAATCACGGCGGCTTCGTCGTCTACGGCAACCCGGTCGCCCAGACGATCTTCGGCGTGACGCCCGAAGAGGGTGTCGGGCTAAACGCCCTCGAGCTACTGCACCCCGAGGAGCGGGAACGAGTAGCCGGTCGGATCCTCTCGATCTACGACACACCCGGCGCGTCGGTGCGCGATGCGGTGCGCGTCTACACCCCGAGTGGTGAGCTCAAGGACCTCGAAGTCGTCGTCACGAACTTCTTCGACCACCCCTCGATTCACGGGCTGGTGGTGAATGGCCAGGACGTCACCCAGCGCAACCGCGACCAGCGCGAGCTGACCTCGCTCGCCGAGCGCTTCCGCGTCGCCTTCGCCGAGAACATGGCGCCCATGACCTTCACCGACCTTGAGGACCGGATCATCGACGTGAACGACGCGATGTGCGAGATGGTCGGCTACTCGCGCGAAGAGCTCGTCGGGCACGACTCGACCGTCTTCACCTATGCCGAGGACGTCGGCATCACCGAGGAGACCCACCTGCGCGCCCTCGCCGGCGAGACGCCCCGGATCCGCTACGTCAAGCGCTACCGCCGCAAGGACGGCCGGGTCATCACCGTCGAGGTCTCGCGCGCCACCGCCCTCGATCCCGAGGGCCGGCCCCAGTACTTCATCTTCTCCGAGCGCGACGTCACCGACGAGCGCAAGATGACCGCCGAGCTCTCCAAGCGCGCGCTGCACGACCCCCTCACGGGTCTCGCGAACCGCTCCCTCTTCGAGGACCGCCTGGCCCAGGCCCACGCCCGCGCGCGTCGTCACGGCGGCTGCGGCGCCGTCCTCCTCATCGATCTCGACGACTTCAAGGGCGTCAACGACACCTACGGGCACGTCATCGGCGACGAGCTGCTCGCCGCGATCGCCGATCGCCTCCGGCGCGTCGCGCGCTCGACCGACACCCTCTGTCGCTTCGGGGGCGACGAGTTCCTCGTCCTCGTCGAGGAGATCACCGGCGCCGAGGAGGCCGCCGCCATCGCCGAGCGCATCCTCGAGGAGATGGCGGCGCCCTTCAGCCTGCGCGGCACGACGTTCGTCCAGCGCGCCAGCGTGGGTGTCGCCGCATTCGACCCCACCGCCGAGGACGTCGCCACGCTCGTCCAGAGCGCCGACATCGCCCTCTACGAGGCCAAGCGCCAGGGGCGGGGCCGCGTCGTCGTGTTCACCCCCTCGATGCACCAAGAGGCCGTGAGCCGCTTCACCCTGGCCCAGGACCTCAGTCGCGCCCTCGAGCGCGGCGAGTTGTGGATGGCCTACCAGCCGATCATCGACCTGGCCACCGGCGCGGTGGTGGGCTATGAGTCGTTGATGCGCTGGCGCCACCCCGAGCGCGGCGCCGTGCCCCCCGACGTCTTCATCCCCCTCGCCGAGCAGTCGAACCTCATCTACGACCTCGGGGCCTTCGCCCTGGGCGCCGCGGCCGAGGCGATGACCCGCCTGCCGCGCAGCGACGGCTACCCGCCCTACGTGACGGTGAACCTCTCGGCCCGCCAGTTCCACGACCGGAACCTGCCCGAGCTCGTGCGCCAGGCCCTGGCCGCCCACGACGTGGCCCCCCACCGCCTGCTCCTGGAGATCACCGAGGGGGTCGCCCTCGAGGACATCGCCGAGTCCCTGACCTTGATTGAGGAGCTGGTCGCCCTCGGGGTGGGGGTCGCCCTCGACGACTTTGGCACCGGGTTCTCCTCCCTCTCCTACCTCGTCCAGCTGCGACCCCGGGCCATCAAGGTCGACCAGTCGTTCGTCCGCCCGGCCGCGCCCAGCCCCCAGAGTGACGCCATCCTCGAGCTGATTATCCTGCTCGGACGCAAGCTCGGGGTGATGATGATCGCCGAGGGGATCGAGACCCCCGAGCAGTACCACCGGGTGCGCGGGGTGAACTGCCGCTACGGCCAGGGGTATCTGTGGTCGGCGGCCGTGGGGCTCGACGAGGTGGAGGACCTCGTCGCGCGACTCGACGAGTTCCCCCCGATCGACCACAGCCGGCGGCGTCGCGGACGCGTGAGCGAGCGCCACGGCGCCGGCCCCGACTGAGGGCCCCCACCCCGTTAATAAGGACAGCCGCGGGCTACCAGCGCGCGGGCAGGACGTCCTCGATCGCCTGGGCGATGAGCGAGTAGCCGGCGTCGTTGGGGTGGTCGTCGGGCCCGAAGGGCGTCTTGTAGCAGAACCAGGTGTAGGCGCAGGCGGCGGCCACGTTCTCGGGGATGACGCCCACGTTGTCGATCGGCACGCGGGTCGTGACGTCGGTCGAGAAGAGGGCCGGCACGTTGGCGACGGCCACCCCCTCGCTCTGGTAGGCGTGAGCCATGATCGCGTTCAGCCGGTCCATCGACTCCAGGGTGTAGGTGGCGGCCGCCGGACCGCGGGCCCCGTCGAGGAAGTAGCCCAGGTAGGGGTCGTTGTAAAGCAGGCCGACGAAGCGGACGTTC
>JAKABC010000178.1 GCA_021802025.1 Actinomycetes bacterium | reverse complement strand
GCCCGCGCGGGAAAGCGAGACCACGCCCGCACTCAGCGAGCACCCCGTCGAGGCCGAATCCAGGGTGATGCGCACCTTGTCGCCCGACGTCGCGGTGGCGCTCACGGGGAACGAGCCCCCCTTGCTGCCCGCGCTGGGCGTGGCGGCCGCGCTGATCGCGTTCGCCGTCGTCCCGACGGCGCCCGCGACTCCCCCGGGGACGGCGGCCGCGCCGATGACCAGGAGGACCCCCACAACGGGGACGACCATCGTCAAGGCCACCGAACGCACGGTTCGAGTGGGGGTGGAAGTGGGGAAAAGGAGTCTCACGGTGTGCCGCCTCTGTCGTCACCCGGCGCGGGGGCCGGACTTGTAGGAGGCGGGGTTCGGACGTCCTAGGGGCGAGGTTAGCCAGGCCGTCACCGCTGCGCAGGTCGGGGCCAGGGCCCCAACGCCGCGCGAGGAGCCTGGTGTCCGGTCAGGCCACCGGGTGCGGCGCGCTCACCGTGGCCGACGACGCCGCGCCCTCGCCCTCGTCGTCGGCGACGACGTCGATCACGACCTTCACGTCGTCGTCGTGGCGCTCGAGGGCCTCGGACCAGCGCGCGAGCGGCACGCGACGCGTCACCACGCGCGCCAGCACCGCGCGATCCGCCGCCGCGAGGGCGGCCGCGGCCTGCTCGTAGTGACGACGGTTCGCGTTGACCGAGCCGACCACGGCGACGTTCTCGAGCACCATGGACCGGTTGAGGGCGCCCTCGTCGACCTGGAGCGGGTGGCCCCCCGAGGACACCCCCGTGAGGCAGACGACCCCGCCGGGGCCGACGTGGGTCATCGCCTCGAGCACCACCGAGGCCACGCCGGTGCACTCGATCACGACGTCCGGGGCGAGGCCCGTCTCGGCCACGGTGCCGTGGTGGTAGGTCGCACCCAGGGCGCGCACGAGGTCGGGCTTCGTCCCGGTCTCGACGCGGTCGAGCACGTGCACCTCGAGTCCCCGCTCGACGCCGATCATCGCGGCCAACACGCCGATCGGGCCCGCCCCGGTCACCAGCACGCTCGCGGGGTCCCAGTGGGCCCGTCCCCCGATCCGGTCCACGTCTTCCCAGGCCTTGGCCACGACGCTCGTGGGCTCTAAGAGCACGCCCAGGCGCCCGAGGCCGGGGTCGACCTTCACGACGAAGTCCGGGGTGATGCGGTAGCGCTCGGAGAGGTAGCCGTCGAGCTCTTTGATGCCGCGCTCGGTGTAGCGGCCGTTGCGACAGAAGTCCCACTCGAGCACCGCACAGTTCGCGCAGGGCACCGGGTCGGGTCGGCGCACGATCCCCACCACGAGGTCGCCGGCGACGACGGGTCCCCCCTCGGGCGCCTCGAGCACCCGGCCGAGTGACTCGTGGCCCAGGGTCAGCCGCTCTCGCCCCGGGGGCGCCCAGCCGTAGTTCCCCGCGAGGATCTCGAGGTCCGTGCCGCAGATCCCGACCGAGAGCGTCTCGACGAGGATGGGTCCGTCGCTCACGGGGGGCTCGTCCACCTCGGAGAGCTCGGCCGAGCCGGCGGTCTTCGGGACGACGGTCAGTGCCTTCATGCGCTCTTCCTCCTCTTGTTAGCGGGTCCGCTCGAGCCGCGCGCCGCCGAGCGGCGCGACCGCGAGGCCCGTCGGCTCTGAGCGCGCGCCGCGCGCCGCAGCGCGGGCGTGGCCCCCAGGGCGGCCGCGACCGTGGTGAGCGGGTCGGCCCCGGCCAGGCGGAACGCGGAGTTCACGAGCGAGACGTGGGAGAAGGCCTGGGGGAAGTTGCCCACGAGTCGCCCGGCGAAGGGGTCGTACTCCTCGGCGAGCAGTCCGAGCTCGTTGCTGAGTCCGACGAGGCGCTCGAACATCGCCTCGGCGTCGGCGGTGCGACCGATGAGGTGCAGGCAGTCCACCAACCAGAACGAGCAGGCGAGGAACGCCCCCTCGCGCCCGCTCAGACCGTCGACCGGCCCCGCGTCGGAGGTCTCGTAGCGCAGCACGAGCCCGTCGACGAGCAGCCGACGCTCCACCGCCTCGACGGTGCGCACGACCCGCGGGTCGTCCGCGGGCAAGAACCCGACCAGGGGGATCATGAGGACGCTGGCGTCGAGGGTGTCGGCGCCGTAGTACTGGGTGAAGGCCCCGACGGCCTCGTTGAAGCCGTGCGCGCACACGTCGTCGTGGATGCGCGCGCGCATCGCGCGCCAGCCCTTGAGGTCACCCTCGAGGTCGGGCCACTGCTCGAGGGTGCACACGGCCCGATCGAGGGCGACCCAGGCCATCACCTTGGAGTGGGTGAAGTGGCGACGGGGGCCGCGCACCTCCCAGATGCCGTCGTCGGGCTCGGTCCACGCCGTGGCGAGGAACTCGATCAATTTCATCTGGAGGGCCCAGGCGGCCTCGTTGGGCGCCCCGTCGGCGTGGGCCGCCGCGTGTAGCGCCGACATCACCTCGCCGTAGACGTCGAGCTGGAACTGGCCCGAGGCGGCGTTGCCGATGCGCACCGGCGACGACGACTCGTACCCGGGCAGCCAGTCGGCCTCCCACTCGACGAGACGGCGCTCCCCCGAGGGCCCGTACATGATCTGCAGGCGCGCGGGGTCCCCGGCCACCGCGCGCACCAGCCAGTCGCGCCAGGCCAGCGCCTCTTCGAGGTAGCTGCCGCGCATGAGCGACTCCAGCGTGAAGGCCGCGTCGCGCAGCCAGCAGTAGCGGTAGTCCCAGTTGCGCCCGCCGCCCAGGGCCTCGGGCAGCGAGGTGGTCGGCGCGGCGACGACTCCCCCGGTCGTCTCCACGGTCAGGGCCTTCAAGGTGAGCAGCGAGCGCACCACCGCGTCGCGCCACCGACCGTCGTAGGTGCAGCGCCCCGCCCACTCCCTCCAAAAGACGTCGGTGTGCTCGAGCGCGTAGTGGGTGTCCAGGGGCGCGGGCGGCCCCTCGTTGGAGGGGTGCCACACGAGGGTGAAGGGGAAGCGCTGGCCGGTCGCCACCGTGAAGTCGGCGACGGTGGTGAGGTCCCGACCCTCCGGGTGGACGCGGTGCCAGAGCGCGACCGCGTCGGGTCCCGCGGTCATGCGCACGAGACCCGGCGACGAGGTGGTCCACGGCACGGCGTCGCCGTAGTCGAAGCGCACGGTCAGCTCGAGTGCCATCTCGACGCTCCCGGCCAGCCCCTCCACGATGCGCATGACGTGCGGGTGGGAGAGCCCCACCGGCATGAAGTCCGTGACCCGCACCGTTCCCGTCGCCGTCTCGAACTCCGTCTCGAGCACGAGCGAGTCCTCCCGGTAGCGACGACGAGACGAGAGGACCGCTGACGCGCCGCCCGCCGGCGCGATCTTCCAGTACCCGTGCGCGTCGGTCCCCACGAGCCGGGCGAAGCACGAGGGCGAGTCGAAGTCGGGTAGGCAGAGCCAGTCGATCGAACCGTCCGCACCCACGACCGCCGCGGTGTGCATGTCACCGATGATCGCGTAGTCCTCGATGCGCAGGGCCACCCCCGCCCCCTCTCCCTCGGATCAAAGCCGCCATCGCCCACCCGCGAGACCCCCACCCACCACC
>JAKABC010000177.1 GCA_021802025.1 Actinomycetes bacterium | reverse complement strand
AGGAGACCCATCGGCGCGCCGAGCCAGGCGACGGCGTCGCCGGCCAGGGGGGCGTCGGGGTCGGCCGCGAGGGCGAGCGCCGTGAGCTCCTCGTCGCTCGGGAGCTCGTCGCTCAGTTGACCGGCACGTTCCACAGGGCCATCCACTTGGTGAGGTCGGCCTCCATGGGGAGGTCAGAGCCTAGGAACGAGCGCACCCGCAGCTCGAGTTCGTTGTCGCGCTGGGTGGGCCCGGTCGGGGCGAAGGGGTAGAAGGTGCCGGTCTTGAACAGATAGACCAGGCGGACCGACCCCTCCCCGGGCGGCGCCTTGGGCACGAAGCCGAAGACGGCGCACAAGAGCCGCGGCCCGAGGCCGTGCTCGACCATCGAGGAGTTGGCGGCGTGGATCTTCGTGACCAGGCTCTCGAGGTCGGGGTCCTTCAGTAGGACCCACTTGAAGCCGAGGTCGTCGGTGGAAAGGGTGACGTTCTCCTCGGCGCCGAAGTCGAGGAGCGACCGGATGTCCTCGTCGGTGGCGAGGGTCGCCCCGCCCGAGCCGTCCTTGAAGAGCAGGCCGGCCTGGCCCGAGGTGACGAGGTCCAACTCGCTCTCGAGGGTGATCGCCGCCTGGGAGAGGGCGAAGAGGCTGTCGAGGTTCGGCGGAGCCTGCTTGGTGCGCCCGAAGAGCGTGTCGCGCAGCCCCACTAGTGGTTGAGCTCCTTTTCCAGCTTGGCCAGCTGGTCGAGGCGGCGCTCCAGTGAGGGGTGGGTCGAGAAGATGGTCGCGGCGGTGTTGCCCGAGAGTGCCGGGGCGAAGAAGAACTGGTTCATCCCCTCGGCCCGGCGCAGGTCGGTCCGGGGGATCTTCGCCATGTCGCCGGTCACGTGGACCAGGGCGCTCGCCAGCACGCTCGGCTTGCCGATGAGGATCGCCCCGGAGCGGTCGGCGGCCAGCTCGCGGTAGCGCGAAAGCGCCATCGTGAGCAAGAAGGCGATGGCGTAGATCACGATCGAGATCAGCATCGTCGCGAGCTCGAGCAGCACGATGTTGTTCTGGTTGCGGCCCCGGCCGCCTCCGCCGCTCAGCATCGCGCCCCACATGGCCATCCGGCTCACCAGGCCCGCCAGCATCCCCACGCCCGAGGCGATCGTCATGACCGCGACGTCGCGGTGGGCGACGTGGGAGAGCTCGTGGGCGAGCACGGCCTCGAGCTCCTCGTCGTTGAGCCGGTGCATCAGTCCCCGCGTGGCGCAGATGACCGCGTGGTTGGGGTTGCGTCCGGTGGCGAAGGCGTTGGGGATGTCGAGCTCGGAGACGCCCACGCGGGGCTTGGTCATGTTGGCCATGAGGCAGAGCCGGTCGACGATCTCGTGCAGGCGCGGCTCCTGCTGTGGGGTGACCTCGTGGGCCTGCATCGAGAACATCGCGACCTTGTCGCTGAAGTAGAACTGGGCGAAGAGCAGGGCCGCCGCGATCACGATGACCGCGCCGTAGGAGATGCCCAGGGCCAGCAGCACGGTCATGATGACGCCGTAGAGCACGACGAGCGCGAGGCCCGTCAGGAACATCCGGACGTTGAGCCCGTGGTCGGACTCGATCTTGGTGGCGGCCACGACTAGTTCGCCTCCCCGCTCGTCTCCTCGGCCGGCGCCGCGCCGGCGCTTAGCGCGCCCGCCTCGTCGCCCGTGGCGAGCTGGCTCTTGAGGGCCGCCAGCTGCGCGTCGACGCTCGAGCTGGCCGAGGCCTTGTCGAGCTTGGCCTGGATGTCGTCGGCGGGTCCGGTGAGGTCGGTGAGCGCCCCCGAGGCCAGCAGCTCGTCGAGGGCGCCGCTGCGCGCCTGCATCTCGGCCACCTTGTCCTGGGCGCGCTGGAGGGCGGCCCCGGCGTCGTTCATCGAGGTGGAGATGCCCGTGACGGCCTCGTTGACGTGGGTCGACGCCTCGGCCGCGGTGTAGGTCGCCTTGATCGTCTCTTTGCGGGTGCGGAAGGCCTCGATCTCGCTCTGGAGCTTGGTCGCGGTGTCCTCGAGCTTCTGCTCTTGCTCCACGACCGAGGCGTGCTGGGTGTCGAGGTCCTTCAACTGGGCGGCGATCCCCTCGCGGCGGGTCAGGGCCTCGCGGGCCAGGGGCTCGTCGCCCTGGGCCAGGGCCGCCTTGGCCTGTTCGGCCAGCTTGTCGCCCTGGGCCTTTAGCTGCTCGGCCTGGATCTCGATGCGCTTGCGCGCGGTGGCGACGTCGGCGACGGCCCGCTTGACCTTGGTCAGGTTGTCGAGCTGCTGTTCGTAGGCGAGGTCGAGGGTCTGACGGGGGTCCTCGGCCTTGTCGAGCGCGGCGTTGGCCTTGGCCTGGAAGATCGTCTGAACCCGCTTCATGATGCCCATGGGCCCTCCTTGGCGTACCTCGCCAGAATAGGGCGCGCGCCCGGGCGCCGGGTCCCTGTGGGCGCCGGGCGGTCTAAGACCTCGATAAGCCCTCGTCCTGGTCGCGCGCCTCGCGCGCCAGGGCCGCGCGGTGGTCATCCAGGCGAGCCGCGAGAGCGTCGTCGCCGACGGCGAGGATCCGCACCGCGAGCAGGGCGGCGTTCGCCGCGCCGTTCACCGCGACCGTGGCCACCGGCACCCCGCGGGGCATCTGGACGATCGAGAGCAGCGAGTCGAGCCCGTCGAGGCGGGCGAGGGCCACCGGCACCCCGATCACGGGCAGCGAGGTCATCGAGGCGAGCATCCCGGGCAGGTGGGCGGCCCCCCCGGCGCCGGCCACGATCACCCGGAGCCCCCGGGACCGCGCCCCGCGGGCGTAGTCGAGCATCGCCTCGGGGGTGCGGTGGGCCGAGACCACGCGGGTCTCGCAGGCGACGCCGAACTCCTCGAGGACGCGCGACGCGCCGGTCATCACCTCGGCGTCGCTCGCCGACCCCATGACGATGCCCACGACGGCGCTCACGGCCAGGCCCCCTCCTCGGCGGGCGCGCCGAGGCGGCGCGCGCTCTCCCATGCTCTCACGCGCACCTCGTCGGGGTCGTCACCCAGGGCGGTGACGTGGCCCAGCTTGCGCCCGGGCCGCCAGGCCTTGGCGTAGTCGTGCACGGCGACACCCGCGACCATCGGCGCGGGTTCCGGCGGGGTCGAGCCGCCCACCAGGTTGACCATGACCGCGCAGGGCGCCGTCACGGCGACCGGGGCCAGCGCGAGACCGGCCACGGCGCGCAGGTGCTGGGCGAACTGGCCCTGGGTCGTCCCCTCGATCGTCCAGTGGGCGGTGTTGTGGGGGCGCAGGGCGACCTCGTTCACGCTCAACCCCTGGGGGGTCACGAAGAGCTCGATCGCCATGACTCCGATGGGCTGGACGACCGCGGCGACCCGCTCGCCCAGGGTGGCGGCCTCAGCCCGGAGGTGGGGAGAGAGACGACTGGGGTAGCGGGTCTCGACGCACATGCCGTTGGCCTGGCGGGTGTCGACGAGGGGGTAGGGCGCGAGGTCGCCGGCGAGGGACCGCCCGAGCACCAGGGCGGCCTCGCCGAGGAGATCGAGGCGCTCTTCGACGACGACCTCACCGGTGCTCGCCCACTCGGT
>JAKABC010000176.1 GCA_021802025.1 Actinomycetes bacterium | reverse complement strand
GCCGAGCACGAGAAAGCGCGGCACCGGGAGACCGGCCGCGGCGAGGGCCCGGCGCTGGTGGGCCTTGTCGGCGGCGAAGCGCAGCGCCGACGCGCTCGGTCGCACGGCCACCCCGCGCGCCTCGAGTCGCGCGAGCGCGTCGAGGTCGACCAGCTCGTGGTCGAAGGTCACGACGTCACAGCGCGCCGCGAGCGCGTCCAGCGCCGACTCCTCGACGCCGGTGCCGTAGAGGACCTCGTCGGCGACGGCGATCGCCGGGTCCTCGGGCGAGGCGGCGAGCACGACGAGGCGCACCCCGGCGTCGTGGCGCGCCTGGCCCATCATGAGGGCGAGCTGGCCCGCACCCACGACGCCGACGGTCACCTCGCGACGGGCCCCGGGCACGTGGGGAGGCTAGCGGCCCCCGGCGGCGCCTCGGAGGTCCCGGTCCGGCCCGGTACACTGACCGGGCTATGTCGGTCGCCGCCTCACTGCTCTCGATCGCGCTCTTTGTCGCCTTCGCCACGACCGGTTTGCAGAAGGTGGTCTTCAACCCGGCCTCCTCGCGCGCGGCCGAGCACCTGGGCTACGCCAAGCGCACCTACCAGCGCGTCGGGGTGGTCGAGGTGATCGGGGCGATCGCCCTCATGGTCGGGTTGGCCGCGCGCCGCTCGGCCCCGCTCGGCCTGGTGAACGAGATCGGGGCGGGCGTGCTGGTCGTGCTCGTCGCCGTGCTCGTTCTCCTGCAGCGACGCCACGGCGATCGGCTCGCCCAGTACGCGCCGAACCTGGTGCTGGGCGTGCTGGCGCTGGCCGCCCTCCTCACCCGCGCCCTCTAGGTCCCCCTAGTAGGGCACCGTGGTGTGCTTGAACTCGTTGAGCGCGGGTCGCTCCATCAGCCCGACCAGGGTGTCGAGGAGCTCGACCGAGGCGGCCGGGTCGTCCCCGGGCGGGTCCATGTAGCGCACGAAGGTGGCGTCGCCCCCGAGGACGAAGGTGGGGACCCCGAAGGCCTGGTAGGCCTCGAACTCCTGGTGGGCGGCGCCGATGATCTTGTGCGGCCGGCGCGAGTCGACGTCGTCGAAGACCGGCCCGAGCTCGACCCCGAGCGGGGCGAGGACCGCGGTGATCTCCTCGCGGGTCACCAGGCGCACCCCGCGCTCGTGGCGGGCCCGGAAGAGGGCGGCGTGGGCGTCGAGGAAGCGCTCGGGCTGCAGGTCGCGCACCGAGACCGACGCGGCCAGGGCGAGCAGGTCGCCGTCGCGGGCCGGGTCGTCCCAGACGTCGGGCGCGCCCTCGGGGCGGTGGCCCTGACTGAGCGACCACGGCACGAAGGTCACCGCGTGCTCGGCGCCCGCGCACAGGGCCGCGACGACGTGCAGGTGGATGTTCTTGGCGAAGGGACAGCGGTAGTCGTAGGAGAGGGAGAAGGCGCTCACGGTTCGAGCCTACGGGACGCCACCTAGACCGGGACCGGGACCCCGCTCGCCCGACAGACGTCGCGGAAGGCGCAGAACCGACAGGCCCGTACCGACGGGGTGGCCGGGAACTCGCCGGCGTCGTAGTAGCCGCGCACCCGTCGCCACACCGCGGCGGCCGCCTCGCGTCGCGCCCGCACGACGGCCTCGGTGACCGGACGCTCGAGCTCGCGGCCCGCGCCCACGTAGAGCAGGCGGATCGAACGGGGTCGCTCACCGAGGCTCGCCTCGCACAAAGCGGCGTAGAGCTCGGCGTTGGCGAAGGTCTGGAAGTCGTAGCGCCGGTCGGGGACCTTGCCGGTCTTGTAGTCGACGATGGTGAGGTCCTCCCCGACCCGGTCCAGCCGGTCGAGGATGCCCAGCAGCGGCGTCCCGTCGACCTCGGCGCTCAGGCGCAGCTCGACGCCCTCGGCGGCGACCGCGCTCGGGTCCTCCATCGTGAAGTACGTGTCGAGCGCCGCGGCGACCTCCGCGCGCAGCCGGGCCTCGAGCGCGTCGTCACAGCCGATGTCGGCGCGCACCTCGTCGGAGAGAACGCCCGCGGTGGCCTCCTCGAGTCGGGCTCGGGCGGCCGCGGGCGTGCGCGCGGGCCCCTCGAGGGCGAAGAGCGCCTCCAAGACGGCGTGCACGGCGCGGCCCTTGGTGGTGGCGTAGGTGGCCGGCTGGTGGCGTCGCTCGACGGCGCCGTACTGGTAGCGCCGCGGGCAGCTCTGGAAGTCGGCCATCCGCGAGGGCGACAGCGCGGCGGGCAGGGGATGCTCGAGGGTCACCGCCCGAGGCTACGGCGCCGCTGTCACGCGACGCGCAGCGGTCACAATGGGGGTGTGCCGCGTCGCCCCCTCACCTCGCGCGTCGGGCCGGTCGTGCGCTCGCGCCACTGGAACGGACTGCGCGACGGGGACCCCGTCGTCGTCGACGACGATCGGGCGCGCGCCCACGAGTGGGTCTTCGTCGCCCACGCGCTCAATGAGGACACTCGCGAGGAGTGGGTCGAGGTGCGCGGCGGACGCCCCGGCGAGTCGAAGGGCCGCGCCTTCGCGACGGAGCGCATCTTCCCGGCCGGCACGCGCCGCGGCCGCCGGGTCGTCGGGCTCTCCCTCGTAGACGCGCCCCGACTCGACCTCGCCGACTAGGTCAGGCAGAACTCGTTCCCCTCGGGGTCGCGCCTCACCGCCCAGCGGTGCTCGCCCCGGCACGAGTACTCGACGAAAGAACCCCCGGGGGCGACGACGCGATCGACCTCGGCCGTGAGGTCGGAGGGACGGACGCGCACGTCGAGGTGCAGGCGGTTCTTCGCACTCTTCGCCTCGGGGACCCGCTGGACGTAGAGGCGCGGACGCGTCCCGACCGGGTCGGCGGCGGCCGCGTCGCGAAAGGCCCGCCGACCGCCGTCCTCGACGACGTCGTTCAGGGGGAGCTCGCCGCTTTCGAGGAGGGCGGTCACGACGGCGTGGGCGTCGGTGACCTCGTAGCCGAGCAGCCCGGCCCACCAGCGGGCCTGGGCGTGGGGGTCGACGCAGTCGAGAGTGAGTTGCAACTCCGGCGCGGACGGGGGCACGGGGCCGTCGTAGCACCACCGGCGCGCTCGCGTGGACGGACGTAGGGTCGGGCGAGAAGAGGGGGAACCGTGTGGGGTGGTGAGGGCGCGCGACTCGAGGTGGTGACGGTCTTCTGCGAGGACCTCGCGGCGGCCACCACGTTCTACGCGGAGGTCTTCGAGGCCCCGCTCGTCTTTTCCAACGACGACTCGGCGGTCTTTCGGATGGGCGGGGTCCTGGTGAACCTGCTCGACGCGCGCAACGCCCCCGAGCTCGTCGCGCCGGGCCGCGTGGCGGCACCGGGCCTCGGTGACCGGGTTCAGCTCACGATCCCCGTCGAGGACGTCGACGCGACCTGCGCGGAGCTCGTCGCTCGCGGGGTGACGCTCAACAACGGGCCGATGGATCGGTGGTGGGGCATGCGCACGGCGACCTTTCGCGACCCGGCCGGCCTCTTGTGGGAGGTCGCGGCCGATCTCGGCTGACGCGCCCGGCGGTGCTCGAAGGTGATGCGCGCCGCGTCCCTGACCGGGTCCGGGTGCGGCGTTGCTCCTAGGGTGGATCGGA
>JAKABC010000175.1 GCA_021802025.1 Actinomycetes bacterium | reverse complement strand
CGACGTAGACCGCGCGAACCGTCCGTCGCCGCGCCTCGAGCAGCTCGAGCACCGCGCGGCGACCCTCGACCTGGTCGCCCCCCACGCCCTCGACGCGCGCAGCGCGCCGCGCCGGCGGACCCGCGGGCGTCCGACGAACCGGCGGGCGGCCCGCCGGTCGACGGGGTTGGCCGGGACGGCTGGGTCGGGGGCTCACAACGGGCTCACGACGGGCTCACGAGCACGACGGCACTCGCCGCGATGCCCTCGACGCGCCCGAGGGCACCCAGACCCTCGGCCGTCGTCGCCTTGACCGAGATCGGCGCGCCGACCACCGTCGAGAGCTCGTGGGACATGGCCGTCAGGTAGGGGGCGAGCGTCGGGCGCTCGGCGACGATGGTGACGTCGCCCGAGTCGACGGAAAAGCCGGCGGCGCCCACCCGCTCGACGACCGTCTCGAGGAGGCGTCGGGAGGGGACGCCGGCGAAGGCCGGGTCGGAGTCGGGGAAGTGGCGGCCGAGGTCACCCAGTCCCGCCGCTCCGAGCAGCGCGTCACACAGCGCGTGGGTCGCGACGTCGGCGTCGGAGTGGCCGACGAGACCGGGGGCGTCGGGTACGTGCACCAGCCCAAGCCACAGCACCCGAGCGGGGTCGTCGCTCACCCGGTGCACGTCGATGCCCTGGCCGATCCTCACGCGCGCACCCCCGCGGCCCGGAGATCCTCGGGTCGGGTGATCTTGCGGTTGGCCGGGTCGCCCGGGACGACCACGACGCGTCCCCCCGCCGCCTCGACGAGGGCCGCGTCGTCGCTCGCCTCGCCACCGTCGGCGTGGGCGGCGACGAGCACCCGCGTGCGAAAGGCCTGGGGGGTCTGGACCGCGACGAGCGACTCGCGCGCGACGGTGCCCTCGACGACGCGCGCGCCCTCACCGGGTCCGACGCGCTTGAGCGTGTCGGTCACCTCGAGACCCGGGACCGCGCCGTCGGCCCCCTCGCGCACCGCGGCCACCACCCCGTCGAAGAGCACCGGCGCCGCCCACGGGCGGGCCGCGTCGTGGACCACCACCACCTCGGCCTCGCCGACGTGGGCGAGCCCGGCGCGCACCGACGCCGAACGGGTCGCCCCGCCCTCGCAGACCAGGTCGGCGCCCTCGCCGTCCCCGCCGTAGCCGGCGGGCACCACGAGCACCACGAACTCGGCGACGGCGCGGCAGGCCTCGACCGAGCGCCGGGCGACCGTGGCGCCGTCGAGGTCGGCGAACTGCTTGGGCGAGCCGAAGCGTCGGCCCTCACCCGCGGCCACCACCACGGCCGCGACGCCCACGGCTAGGGCAGGACCGAGGCGAGCTTCTCCTCCGCCGCCGCGGTGTCCACGTTGAGCGCGAAGGTCAACTCCGAGACCAGGATCTGGCGGGCCCGGGTCAGCATCCGCTTCTCGCCGGCCGAGAGGCCCTTGTCCTTGTCGCGGATCGAGAGGTTCCGCACCACCTCGGCGACCTGGTAGATGTCGCCCGAGCGCAGCTTCTCGGAGTGGTTCTTGAACCGGCGCGACCAATTGGTCGGCATGCGGGCCTCGCGCTTGCGCAAGACGGCGAAGACCTCTTCGACCTCCTCGTCGTTGATCACCTCGCGCAGCCCCACGGCCTCGGCGTTGGCGACCGGCACCATCAGGGTGAGATCGGTGTAGGCGACCTTGAGCTTCAGGTAGTCCTGCTTGACGTCGAAGGCCTCCATCTTCTCGATCTTCTCCACGGTGCACGCCCCGTGGTGGGGGTAGACGAGTCGATCGCCCTTCTTGTACTTACGCGCCGCCATGACCACAGTGCTCCTCATCAGGGACATCGCCCCCGCGAAGGGGCGTTTTGGGGGTTAACCATTGTAGCAGATGACTCCGCTCGGCGCACCTAGGCGAGCCCCGCCGCGGCCAGGGCCTGGGCGAGGCTCCGACAGGGGCGCACCACCGGCGCTCCGCCGGCGCCGTCGACGTCGGGCGTGAGCACGACCCGCGCCCCGCGCCGACGGGCCTCGTGCACCCGTCGCTCCAACCCGCCCACGGCGCGCAGCTCCCCGGCGAGGCCCACCTCGCCCAGGGCCACGAGGTCCGGGTCGAGCGCGGTGCCCGTGGCGGCCGAGGCCACCGCGAGGGCCAGGGCGAGGTCGACGGCCGGCTCGTTGGCCGGCAGCCCCCCCGCGGCGGCGGCGAAGACGTCGTGGGGACCCAGGTCGATGCCGCAACGCGCCTCGAGCACGGCGAGCAGCAGCGAGAGCCGGGCCGGCGAGACCTGGTAGGCGACGCGCCGGGGCGCGCCGTTCGAGCGGGCGACGAGGACCTGGACGTCGACCGGGAAGGCCCGACTGCCGTCGTTGGTGATGGTGCGCACCACCCCGGGCACGCTGAGCCGGGGTCCGGCCAGGGCCGCCACGTCGTTCACCTCGACGAGGCCCGCCTCGCCCATCTCGAACAGCCCGACCTCCCCGGTCGCCCCGAAGCGGTGCTTCAGCGCCCGCACCACCCGCAGCGGACCGTGGCGGTCGCCCTCGACCCGCACCACCGTGTCGACCAGGTGCTCGAGCGCCCGGGGGCCGGCCAGGTCGCCGTCTTTGGTGACGTGACCGACCAGCACGAGGGCCGTGCCCGCGGCCTTCGCCGCGGCGCAGAGCCGCTCGGCCGCCTGGCGGACCTGGGGCACCGAGCCGGTCGCCGAGGGCAGCCCGTCGTCGCTCATCGCCGAGACCGAGTCCACGACGCACAACGACGGGGCCCGCCGCGCGATCAGGGCCGCCGCGGCCGGGGCCGAGGTGGTGGTGGCCACCTCGACGCCGGCGGGCACCGGGCCGAGCCGCCGGGCGCGACCGGCCACCTGGCCGGCCGACTCCTCGGCCGCCACCAGCACGACCGACTCGCCGCGCGCCGCCACCGAGAGCAGGGCGCTCAGGGCCAGGGTCGACTTGCCCACGCCCGGCTCACCGAAGAGCAGGGTCGTCGAGCCCTCCACGAGGCCCCCACCGAGCACCCGGTCGAGCTCGGCGACGCCCGTCGGGCGGCGCGTCGCCCCCTCGGGGTCCACCCCGTCGAGGGGCTGGGTCGGCGCGTCCTCGCCGACTCGCGCGCGGGTCGGCGCGGGCGCCGCCTCGAGGGTGTTCCACTCGGCGCAGCCCCCGCAGCGCCCCTGCCAGCGCGGCGCGTGGGCCCCGCACGAGGTACAGACGTAACCGGTCCCGCGCACGGGGCGCAGGCTAGGCGCGGGCTGTGACTAGGCCTGGGGCGCGAGACCCTCGAAGTCGACCGAGGGCGGCAGGCCCTCGACGCCCTCGAAGGTGAGGTGCGTGCCCTCGGGGTCCTCGACGGCGTCGACGACGATGGTCTGGCCGGCGTGGAACTCCTTGAAGAGGATCTTCTCACTGAGCACGTCCTCGACGTACTGCTGGATCGCCCGGCGCAGCGGTCGGGCCCCCAGTTCGGGGTCGTACCCCTTCTCGGCGAGGAACTCCTGGGCCCCGGCCGAGAGCTCGAGGCCGAGCCCCTGGGCGCTCAGCTGCTCGCGCAACCGGGCGATGAACAGGTCGGCCACCGCGATGACCTCG
>JAKABC010000174.1 GCA_021802025.1 Actinomycetes bacterium | reverse complement strand
GCGCGCGAGCGTCCCATCGTTCAACCACCAACCACCAACCACCAACCACCAACCAAAGGAGACAACACATGTGCCACCGGACCACCTGCCGCTCGTGCGGACGGCCGACCTGGTCGGGCTGTGGTAACCACATCGAGCAGGCCCTCGCGGGCGTGCCCGCGAGCGAGCGTTGCACCTGCGACGGCCGGGAATCGAGCTCGCGCGGGGGCTTCTTCTCGCGACTGCGCGGCCGCTAGTCGATGACGGCCGCCGACCGCTGGCGCGAGGCCCTCGCCGCCTGGGCGATCCCCGAGGAGATCCTGGCCCAGGCGCCCGAGAGCCCCTTCATCCACCCCCCGGCCCTCTTCGGGGTGCCCGAGCGCATCGCCGACAGCCCGAGCCACGCCCGGGCGCGCGAGGCGCTCGGGGAGGGGGCCAGCGTGCTGGACGTGGGCTGCGGCGGGGGCGTCGCGGCCATGGCCCTGGTGCCGCCGGCCCGCCGCCTGACCGGCGTCGACCAGCAGGCCGCGATGCTCGAGATGTTCAGCGAGAACGCGCACGCGCGGGGCGTCGAGTCCGACACCCTCGAGGGTCTCTGGCCCGACGTCGCCGATCGGGCCCCGCTCGCCGACGTCGTGACCTGCCACCACGTCGTCTACAACGTGGGCGACGTGGGACCCTTCCTCGTGGCCCTGGACGAGCACGCGCGACACCGCGTCGTCGTCGAGATGCCCACCCACCACCCACTCACGTCAATGAACGACGCGTGGCGCCACTTCTGGGGACTCGAACGTCCCGAGGGGCCGACGCCGTCCGACCTCGTGGCGGTCCTGGCCGAGGTGGGCATCGCAGCGCACCTCGAGACGTTCGACTCGACCTCGACTCGTCCACTCGACCCCGCGCTCGCCGTCACGTTCACGCGCGTCCGGCTCTGCCTGCCGGCGTCGCGCGACGACGAGGTGCGCGAGTTCCTCGCCGCCCACCCCGCCCCGACGACGCGGCCGACGGCCACGCTGTGGTGGGACCGCCCGTGACGATGGCGGATGACGCCCGAGGGCACCCCGGGACTACTCTCCGGCGCGACCGTCCACGCGCTCGCGCAACAGGTCGGCGTGGCCGCAGTGGCGGGCGTACTCCTCGATGAGGTGCACCACCACGTCGCGCACCTCGAGCTCCTCGTTGCGCCAGGCAACGCGATAGCCCAGGTCCTCGATCCCCGCGAGGACCCCCTCAGCGTGGGCAACCTCGGCGCGCCAGGTGGCGAACGCCTCGGCGACGCCGTCGGGGTCGGCGACGGCGCCGTTGAAGTCGAAGTCGGGGTCGTCGTCGCTCGTGAAGGGGCCAGCCACCTCGAGCCCCTCGATCACGCGGCGGAACCAGTGGCACTCGACGTTGGCCGAGTGTCGCACGAGCCCGAGCAGGGACATCGTCGAGGGCGGGACCGAGCGCTCGGCCAGCCCCGCGGGGTCGAGCCCGGCGCACTTGAGCTCGAGGGTCTGGCGATAGGCGCGCAGGTAGCCCTCGAGGGTGTCGCGCTCGCCGCGCCCGGGTCGGCCCTCGCGCGGGTCGTCCTCGGGGGCGACAAACATCCCGTTGGGTCCCATGCGCCGCGGGGGGACGCGCTCGTCTTTCACGACCCCGAGCCTCCCCTACCCGCTCGGTCCCGTCAAGCCGCTCCCTCTGGCGCGTCGCGCACCACTTCCTACACTGGTCCCAGCCCCGCGAGGGTCATCCGGGCCGGGCGCGGCTCCGGAGAGCCCTCTCGGTGGTCGACCCGGTGGCCCCGAAGGGAGATCAGCGTGTTCTTTCGCCGTCCGCTACGCGAGCTCCTCTTCGACCCGGCGGCCGCGGCCACGATCTTCTGGCTGGGTGGCGTGGTCGGCGCCGCGGTGATGCTGCTCACGAGCCACTGGACCCACGACGCCGTCGCGACGACCCTCGTGGTGATGGGCGTCGCCCTCCTCGCCGCGGTGGCCCGGGCCCTGCTCGGGGAACGACTGGCCTACGGGCTCCCGGTCGACGCCGCGCTCGCGACGGCGCTGGTGAGCGTGGTGCTCGCGGTCGCCCCCGCCGGCTACACGATCTTCGCGGTCTTCTACGTGTGGATCGCGCTGTACGCGTCGCTCTACTTCACGAGGCGCCAGACGATCCTCCAGATCGCCCTGGTGGCGCTGGCCTACGGGCTGGTGCTCGCCCACGGCCCGGCCGTCGACCGTCCCTACGCCTCCTGGCTCGCCGTGGTGGGCACGTGCGCGACCTTCGCCACGCTGACCTCGACGCTCGTGAACGTGCTGCGCACCACGGCCCGCCAGGACCCGCTGACCGCTGTGGCCAACCGGCGGGTCTTCGACGAGCGCCTGGCCGAGGAGATCGAGCGGGCGCGCCGCTCGCGCGCGCCCTTGTCGGTGATCGTCTTTGACGTGGACGACTTCAAGGGCGTGAACGACCACCGGGGCCACCTCGCGGGCGACCGGACCCTCGTGCGCTTCGTTCAGGGGTGGCGCGCCTGCCTGCGGCGCACCACCGACTTCCTCGCCCGTCTCGGTGGCGACGAGTTCGCCGCGATCGTCGTCGACGCCGACGCCGACCAGGTCCGCCGGCTGACCGAGCGCCTCGCCGGGGTGTCGGCCGACGGGGCCACGGCCTCGGTGGGCGCGGCGACCTGGGACGGCCACGAGGGTCCCGAGGAGCTCTTCCGCCGGGCCGACACCGCGATGTTCCAGGCCAAGGCCGAGCGCAAGGCCCACCGGACGGCCTAATGGACTAGGGCTCGGGGTTGGCCCCCTCGGCCGGCTCGAGCTCGACGAGGCGAGCCCCCGAGGCGACCGGGTCGCCCGGCGCGACGAGCACGGCCGCCACGCGGGCCTCGCGCGGGGCGACGACGGGGTACTCCATCTTCATCGCCTCGACGACGACCAGCACGTCGCCCGTGCGCACCGCCTCCCCCGCGGCGCAGCGCACCTGGGCCACCGTCCCGGGCAGGGGGCTGACGAGGTCCGTGGCGGACCCGGGCTCGCGCGCCGCACGCCCTGGCGCGCCCGGGGCCACCCTCGCGACCAGGGTGACCTCACCGTCGACCCACACCTCGGTCCCCGCGGGGCCCGGAACCGTGACGGCGTGACGGCTGAGCCCATCGACCTCGACCAGGTGTCCCCTCGCCCCCTCGCCGGCCCACTCGGCGCGCGCGCGCACGCGCAGCGGCCCGAGAAGCGGCTCAGCGTCGCCGGGCGCGCGCACGCTCACCTCGGCGTCTTCGGCGAGTCCGCGCACGCGGACCTCGAGCTCGGTCCCGTCGGCCACGACGCGCACGACGTCCTCGACGACCCCGCCCAGACGCCACGCGCCCCTATCCGCCCAGAGCGGGTCGGCGCCCGGCGCCGCGGGGCGCTCGCCGAGCGCCAGGGCGTAGACGACGGCCGCGAAGGGCCGGTCCGCGCCGGCGCTGGCCTCGCGCGCCAGCTCGTCGGTCACCCGGTCGAGCAGGCCGGTGTCGAGGCGACCCTCGACGACCTCGGGTCGGGCGAGGAGTCGGCGCAGGTAGGCGAGGTTGGTCGTGAGCCCGGCCACCCGGGTGGCGCGCAGGGCCGCCCCGAGGCGCGCCAACGCCTCGGCCC
>JAKABC010000173.1 GCA_021802025.1 Actinomycetes bacterium | reverse complement strand
CGGTTGTTCGCCTCGATCGACGAAACGGCGCGCCGCCACCGCTCACGTCACAAAGACGGCCCCGGTCCCTCGGGGGGACCACGTCCCCACCGGCGGCCCGCTCGACCCCGGGCGCGCACCTGATAGGGTGGGTCCACTCATCTCGCCGCGACCGCGGCGGAGACCGATTCGGATACCTCGGGTTGGTTTCACACAACCCTGAGGAGAACCATGCCCCCCACCTTCGCCGACCTCGGCGTGCCCGCTGACCTCGTCGCGCGCCTGTCCAAGCAGGGGATCGTCGAGGCCTTCCCGATCCAGGCCGCCGCGCTGCCCGACGCCCTGGCCGGTCGCGACGTCGTCGGACAGGCCGTCACGGGCTCGGGCAAGACCCTGGCCTTCGGCCTCGCCCTGCTCGCGCGGCTCACCCCCGCCCGCGCCCACCGGCCCCGCGCCCTGGTGCTCACCCCGACCCGCGAGCTCGCGGCCCAGGTCCAGCGCGAGCTCGCGGCCCTGGTGCGCGACCCGCGCCGGGTGCTGAGCGTCTACGGCGGCACCCCCTACGGTGCGGCCCGCAAGGCCCTCGCCCACGGCGTCGACGTCGTGGTGGCCTGCCCCGGACGCCTCGAGGACCTCCTCGCCCAGGGCACCCTCTCCCTCAGTGAGGTCGCCACCGTCGTCGTCGACGAGGCCGACCGCATGGCCGACATGGGATTTCTCCCCGCCGTGCGCCGGATCCTGGGCCAGGTCGCGACGAGCCACCAGACGATGCTCTTCTCGGCCACCATGGGCCCCGACGTCGCGTCGCTCGTGTCGAACTTCACCGTCGACGCGGCCCGCCACGACGTCGTCGGTCCGATCGCCGAGGTCCCGGTCGACCACCACTTCGTGTCCGTCGCCCACGCCGAGCGCGTGGACGCCACGGTCCGTCTCCTCGACGAGCACGAGCGCGCGATCGTCTTCACGCGCACCAAGCACGGCGCCGACCGACTCGCGCGCCAGCTCAACGACCGCGGCGTGAGCGCCGTGGCGCTGCACGGCGGGCGCAGCCAGGGCCAGCGCGACCGCGCGCTCGGCGCCATGTCCGCCGGGCGGGTCCGCGCGCTGGTGGCCACCGACGTCGCCGCCCGCGGAATCCACGTCGAGGCCCTGCCCGCCGTCGTGCACTTCGACCCGCCGACCCAGAGCGCGGACTACGTCCACCGCTCCGGGCGCACCGGCCGGGCCGGTGCCCCCGGGGTCGTGGTCTCGCTCGTGACCCCCGAGACCGCCGCCCACGTGCGCCAGATCCAGCGCACCCTCGGACTAGGCAACGGCGCGAGTGCGCCGGTCGCCACCGGGGCGGCCCGGCCCGTGCGGACGGCCCCGGCCGCCACCGCGCGCGTCGAGCGTCGCGAGGCGTCCCCGCGACCCCGGCGCGAGCGCGTCGCGCACCGTGCACCCGACACGATCCCGGCGGCCTCGGTCGCCGGTGAGGCCGTGGTCACCAACTACAACGGCGCGCGCGGCTACGGCTTCGCCACCGACGGGTCGGGCGACGACCTGTTCGTGCACCGCTCCCAGATCACCGGCACCGGACAGCGCGCCCTCGCGCGCGGCCAGCGGATCCGCTTCGACGAGGCCGCCGGGCCGCGCGGGCGCGAGGCCCGCAACGTCCGGCTGGTCGGCGCGCGGAGCGGGCGGGACTAGACCCGGCGCAGGGCCTCGCGGAACGCGCCGAGGCCGATCGGCCCCAGGGCCAGCGCGCGGTCGTGGAACGCGCGCAGGGTGAACTCGGACCCGCGCGCGGCGCGCATCTCCTCGCGCGCGCCGACCCACTCGCGCTCGCCCACCTTGTAGCTGATGGCCTGACCGGGTATCGCGAGGTAGCGCTCGACCTCGCTCCGGGCGAAGTCCGGCGGCTCGAGAGCGCGCTCGACGAGCGTCGCCACCGCCATCTCGGGCGTCCAGGTCGCCCCGCCCACGTCGCCCAGTCCCGCGAGGCGCCCGAAGTCCGCCGGCACCGCCAGCTGCAGGTGCAGGCCGATGTCCACCACGACCCGCGCGGCGCGCAGGGCCTGGCTCATCAGGTAGCCCATCTCGTAGGCCGGCTCGTCGAAGCCGCCGAGCTCGTCCATCAGCCGCTCGGCGTAGAGGGCCCAGCCCTCCCCCCACCCGCTGTTCCAGGCCATCAGGCGCTGGTAGCGCGTGAGCCGGTGGGCGTTGAGCACGGTGGTGCCCTCTTCGAGGTGGTGTCCCGGGACGGCCTCGTGGTACCAGGTCGTGACCTGGCGCCACCAGGCGAACTCCGACTTGCCGAGCGTCGGGAACCAGGTCGTGCCCGGGCGCGACAGGTCCTCGCTCGGGGGCACGTAGTACGGGGCGGCGGCCGATCCCTCGGGGGCGAGGCGCACGTCGCAGAACCGGATCCGCTCGTCGATCGTGAACTCCCGGTCCGCCAGCCGCTCGACGGTCGCGTCGGTGACGGCGCGCAGGCGCGCCAGCAGCTCCTCGGTCCCGTGCACGACGTAGCGGGGGTCGTGGTCGAGCCGCTCGGCGACCTCGGTGAGCGAGGTCGTCCCCGGCGCGAGCACCTCGGCGAGGGCGTCCATGCGCGCGTTGATCCGACCCAACTCCTCCCAGCCCCACGCGTAGGTCTCTTCGAGGTCGAGGTCGAGGCCCGTGAAGTGCCGGGCCCACCGGACGTAGCGCTCGCGCCCGACGTAGGGCGTCTCCTCGGCGGCGGGCGCGTAGGCCCCCTCGAGCCAGTCGGCCAGCTCGTGGTAGGCGCGACCGGCCAGCGCGGCGGCCCCCGCGAGCCCCGACGGCTCGACCCGCGCGGCGCGCGCCACGCGCGCGGCGACCGACGGGAAGCCGATGTCGGCGATCTCGCGCATCTGGGCGGCGACCCCGACCGCGTGGCGTCGCGCCGCGGTCGCGCCGGTGACCCGCTGGGCGTCGAGGGTCTCGCGCCAGCGTGCGAGCGCGAGGGGTACCGCCTCGAGGCGCGCGCGAACCGCGTCGGCCCCGGCGGCGTCCTCGGCCGCCATCAGCTCGAAGACCTGACGGATCGCCATGGCCGGTGAGGAGATGATCCCGAAGGCGCGCGCGGACTCCCCGCTCTTATCGAGGTCGCGTCCGCTCGACAGGCGCTCGGTCGCCACGGCGAGGGCCAACCGGTCGTCGTCGTCGACCGGCTCCAGGGTCGCCAGGGCCTCGAGGGCGGCCTCGACGAGCTCGACCGAGCGCGCGGTTCCCGCCGGTGAGTCGTCGTCGAGCTCGCGGTCGTGACCTCCCACCCCGTAGTAGGTCGCGGCGATCGGGTGCAGGGCGCACCAGTCGTCGACGAAGCGGTCTAAGACGGCGAAGACCTCCGTGCGATGGGACGGAACCTCGGGCACGCGCACCTCCCTAGCGATGTCCCCGAGGCTAGGGCCCCGAGCCCGACGCCCTCCCACCACCGTCACAGAATCGCAACGCACGAGGCGCCCACGACGCGCGCGGACACGCCTAGCGTGGGACGTCGCCGACGTGAGCGGCGGGCGGCGACGTCCCCGGGGATCCGTCAGCGACCACGACACGGCGGGCGAGGAGGCGGACGTGACGGCGCAGGGTGGCCGCGACATCGTGCTCGAGGCCCGCGGCCTCGTGAAGCGCTTCGGCGCGTTCGAA
>JAKABC010000172.1 GCA_021802025.1 Actinomycetes bacterium | reverse complement strand
TGGCGCGCCTGGGTCACGAGGTCGCGCGACTGGTCGACGGGAGCGAGCGACCCGGGGGAGAGAGGGTGGCCGGTGCCGGTGACTGGGCCGAGGCGGTCTGCTTCGCCGTGGCCGTCGCCGGGACGGGGGCTGAGCGACCCTTTCTCGCCGGAGTGCGCCGGGTCCGACCGGAGTGGGTCGCCGGGCTGCGCGCTACGGTGCGCGCGGCCCGGGCGCGGGTCGAGGGGATCTCGACCGAGCGCCTCGGGGCGACGACCCCCGACGAGCTTGGCCGTCCGCGCGGCTTCGTCGAGGCGACCCTCGAGGTGGCGCGGCTCCTCACCCGGGCGCTGGGGGCTCGCGCGCCGTCGGGCCCTGATGAACTGCGCCGATTTCGTCGCGCGCTCGCCGACGGCGCTCGACGGCCGCCCAGTGGACGCTTCGCCGAACTGGCCCTCGTGGACGCGCGCCTCCGGGCGCGCCCCGCGTCGCCGTCGCTGCGACGGACGCGACCGTCGGTCACGGGGGTCGACCTGCGGTACCCCTCGCGGCTCGTGACCGATCCGCTGGGGCGGGCCTTCGCCGGCCCGGCCCGGGCGGTCGGCGGGGTCGTGTTAGTCGACCAGTCGGGGTCGATGGCGATAGACACCACCGAACTGGCCGGACTGGTGCGGCGCTCGCCCGGCGCGCTCGTCATCGGCTACAGCCACCGCCCGGGCGACCACGGGGTCACTCCCAACGCGTGGGTCCTCGTCGCCGCGGGTCGGGTCGCCGACGAGATCCCACCGGGCAACGTGGGTAACGGCGTCGACGGCCCCGCCCTTCGACTGGCGCTGGCCGAGCGGCGCCGCGGAGAGCCGGTCGTGTGGGTGACCGACGGGCAGGTCACCGACTCCAACGACCACCCCGACGACGCGCTCGCCCTGGAGTGCGCTCGCCTCGTCGAGCGTCACGGGGTCGTGCTCGCGCGCACCCTCGCCGACGCGGCCGGGGCGCTGCGCGCCCGAAGCCGTCAGAGCGCGACGGAGCGCCGGAGCTTTGGACGGGTCGGATCGATGATACCTCTGACCAGGGGATAAGTAAGAGGAGCGCCGTCCGCCACCCCTTGAAACGAACACCCGTTCGCTATAACATACGAACAGGTGTTCGTTGAATAGGGAGTCACCATGGCCGCCGTCGAGATCCTCCAGAGCCCCGAGAGCGAGGCGCCCACGTTGCGCCTGGTCCGCGCCGGCGTGGTGCCGCCGATGCGCTACCTCGGGGGACCGGGCGTGCACGAGCGGGTGGCGCGCCGGAGCCGGGCGCACGCGCGTCGGCGGGCCCTCGCCCTGGGGGCCCTCGTCGTGGCGGCGCTGGTGGTGCTCGCGGTACCGGGCCACAGCTTCGGGGCGACGTCACCGACCGGGCTCTCGAGTGACCTCGCGGGCTCGTCGGTGCTGGCCGCCGGCGAGGTCTACGTCGTCCAGCCCGGTGACACGCTGGGGACTATCGCGCGCGCGATGAACCCGGTCGACCCGACCGCGGCGCGCGCCCTGCTCGTCGCCGAGCTGCACTCGCGCGTGGTCGTCGTCGGCGAGCACGTCCTCATTCCCTGATAGCCCGCGTTTTTCCAGGAGCAACGGGTGTATCGTGACATGGTGCGGTGCCCCTACTGCTCGGCCGAGGACGACCGCGTGGTCGACTCGCGTCTGGCTGAGGACGGCGTGGCGATCCGTCGGCGTCGTGAGTGCGCCCGCTGCCACCAGCGCTACACGACCTTCGAGCGCATCGAGGAAGTCGGTCCCTTCGTGGTGAAGCGCTCGGGCGAGCGCGAGCCCTTCGACCGCGAGAAGATCCTGCGCGGGGTGCGCGCGGCCGCGAAGAACCGTCCGGTCGACGACGAGGCCCTCACGGGCGTCGTGGCGCGCGTCGAAGAGTCGATTCGCGCAACGGGTCGCGACGTCTCGAGTGAGGAGATCGGCGTGGCCACGCTCGAGGCGCTGCGCCAACTCGACGACGTCGTCTACGTGCGCTTTGCTTCGGTGTACAAGGGTTTCGAGGGACCCGAGGACTTCGCGCGCGAACTGGGCATGCTGGTAAAGACCACCGCGCCCAAGCAGCACGGCTAGATGCGGGCGCTGCGTCTCGCGCCGCGCGCGGTCCTGGCGGTCTACGCCCACCCCGACGACGCCGACGTGGCGGCCGGCGGGACGCTCGCCACCTGGGCGCGTGCGGGGTCGCGGGTCGACCTGGTGGTCGTGTGCGACGGGGCGAAGGGATCCCATTCGCCGCTCCAAGAGGCCGGGGCGTTGGCCGAGCGACGGCGCGCGGAGCTGGTCGAGGCGGCCGAGCGCCTCGGGGTCGCCGAGGTGATCCGTCTCGATCGACCCGACGGGGAGGTGGTGAACGACGCGGAGCTGCGCCGGGCCCTGGTGGGTCTGGTGCGCACCCGGCGCCCCGACGTCGTCGTCGGTCCCGACCCGACCGCCACCTTCTTCGGTGGGGTGTACGTCAACCATCGGGACCACCGGGAGACGGGCTGGGCCCTGCTCGACGCCGTTGCCCCGGCCGCGGCCATGCCCCTGTACTTCCCCGAGATGGGCGAGGCCCACCGGGTGGGCACGGTGCTCCTCTCGGGCACGCACGAGCCTGACGTCGTCGTGGACGTCTCGGGAACGATCGAGGAGAAGGTCGCGGCCGTGCGCGCCCACGCGTCCCAGCTCGGCGGTGACGCCGACGCTATGGGCGAGGCGGTGCGCGAGCGCGCCGCCGCGGCCGGTCGACCGGTGGGCGCCGCCTTCGGCGAAGCCTTCCGCTGCCTTGAGCTCACCCTCTAGGCGGCCCGGCGTCCTCGAGGCGCCGATCCTGCACGTGGACCTCGACGCCTTCTTCGCCTCGGTCGAGGTGCTGGACGACCCCTCGCTCGCGGGGCGGCCCGTGGCCGTCGGCGGCGCCGGTGAGCGAGGCGTTATCGCGAGCGCGAGCTACGAGGCCCGCCGCCACGGCGTGCGCTCGGCGATGTCGACGGCGATGGCCCGGCGACTCTGCCCGTCGCTCGTCGTCGTACCCGGCCGCTTCGAGCGCTACGGGGAGTACTCGAAGCGCTTCCACGAGATCGTCGCCGACCTCACCCCGGTCTACGAGCCCCTCGGTCTGGACGAGGTCTTCGCCGACCTGCGTTCGCTCGCGCGTCTGGGCGTCGACCCGCTCGGGGCCGCCACCGACCTGCGCCGGAGGCTGCTCGAGGAGCTGCGCCTGCGCTGCGGGATCGGGGTCGCGCGCAACAAGCTCTTCGCCAAACTCGCCTCCAAGGCCGCGAAGCCCCGGATCGAGGCTGGTCGGCTCGTCGAGGGCGAGGGCGTCGTGTGGGTTGACGCGGCGACGGAGGAGCGCTGGCTCGCCACGCTGCCGGTGCGGGCCCTGTGGGGAGTCGGACCGGCGACGGCCGCGAAGCTCGAGCGTCTCGGGCTGCGTTACGTGCGCGACCTGCGCGGGGTGAGCGCCCCGACACTCGCGCGCAGCGTCGGACCCTCGATGGCCGCGACGCTGGTGGGCTTCGCGGCGGGGGAGGACGATCGTGACGTCGTGACGGATCGCCCGTTGAAGTCACTGGGCCACGAGGAGACCTTCGCCCGATCGCTCGTCGGTCGCGAGGAACTCCGCGCCGCCCTGC
>JAKABC010000171.1 GCA_021802025.1 Actinomycetes bacterium | reverse complement strand
GCCCGGCTCCTCGGGGTTGGGGAAGGGCAGGGTCGGGAAGGCCGGGTCCGGCTCGTACTGGGCGGCCACCACGTCGAGGCGGCGGTAGCCGGCGCGCGCGAGCAGGTCGGTCGCGGTCGCCCCGCCGACCCCGTGCAGGGGCGTGTAGGTGACCCTCAGGTCGCTCTCGCCGACCGCGAAGCGTCGCAGAAGGTGGTCGCGGTAGCGCTCGAGGAGCGCCTCGTCGGCGACCTGGTGGCCCGGAGCCCCCCGCACCCCCGACCGGGCCGGCCCCGCGCCGGCCATGTGGCGCTCGACGACCTCGTCGTCGGGCGGGACGATCTGGGCGCCGTCGCCGGCGTAGAGCTTGTAGCCGTTGTCCTGGGGCGGGTTGTGGCTCGCGGTGACGACGATCCCGGCGCTCGCCCCCAGCGCCTTAACGCCAAAGGGCACCAACGGGGTGGGCAGGGGCCGGGGCAGCTCGAGCACCCTCACCCCCGCGCCGAGCAGGGTCGTCACGACCTCGTCGTTGAAGCGCTCCGATCCGCGCCGGGCGTCGCGGCCCACGACCACCAGGGGGTCGACGGCGCCCCGCTCGGCCAGCCAGGCGGCGACCCCCTGGGTGGCGCGACGCACCGTCGCCCGATTCATCCCGGCCGGCCCGGCCCTCTCGGGTCCGCGCAGGCCGGCCGTGCCGAAGCGGAGGGGCGGCTCGAAGTGGCGCGCGAGGGCCGCCTCGTCGCCCGCGGCGAGCAGTGCCTCGAGGGTGGCTCGGTCGCCCTCGTCGGGGTCGAGCGCGCACCAGGCGCGCACGCGCGCCGCCCAGTCGCTCACAGGACCGGGACGAGCCGCTCGAGGAGCTCGCCCAAGGAGGCGGCCGCGCGCTGGCCGGCCTCGAGCACCTCGCGGTGGTCGAGGGGGGCCGGGCTGACCCCGGCGGCGAAGTTCGACACGAGCGAGAGGCCCACGACCTCGGCCCCGAGGTGGCGCGCGGCGATCGCCTCGAGCACCGTCGACATCCCGACCAGCGTCGCGCCCAGGCGGCGGGCCATCTCGATCTCGGCCGGGGTCTCGTAGTGGGGACCGCGCAGACCGAGGTAGACCCCCTCGGGGAGGGCCGCGACGTCACTAACGCGCTCGCGCAGCCGGCGGCTGTAGAGGTCGGTGAGGTCGACGAAACGGCCCGCGTACGGCGCGGGCGGCACGGGACCCTCGAGGGGCGAGGTGCCGGTCAGGTTGAGGTGGTCGGCCACGACCACCACCGACCCCGGGCCGATCGCGGGGTCGACGCTCCCCGCGGCGTTGGTGAGCACGACCGTGCGGGCCCCGGCCGCCACCACCGTGCGCACGGGGTGGACGACGCGGTGGGCGTCGTGGCCCTCGTAGAGGTGGACGCGCCCGCTCACCAGCGCCACGGTGCGCCCCGCGTGGCGCACCGTGAGGATCGCCCCGTCGTGGCCGGCCACGCTGGGGGCGACGAAACCCGCCAGCTCCGAGGCGACCACCACGCTCTCGGGCTCACCGAGGGCGGCCGCGCCCTCGCGCCAGCCCGAGCCCAGCACGATCGCGAGGTCGTAGCGCTCGACCCCGGCGCGCGCGCACAGTTCGGCGCCCGCCCGCGCGGCCAGCTCGTAGGGGTCCTCTACGGGCCGATCGTGTGCCATACCGTGCTCGTCTCGACGAAGGCCCGCAGCCGCTTGAGGCCCCGGTCCTGGGGGTCGGCGCCGCGCAGGACCCGGGTGACGGTCTCGGCCGCCAACGCGGCGAGGTCCCCGGCGAAGCCGTCGTCGGCGCCCGCGAGGTCGAGCCCGTCGACGTCCTCGTGGCTCGCGAGCACCGGGGCGACCTCGCCGGTGCGCCCGGTGAGGACGTTCAGCGCCCCGGGCACCAGGTCGCTCGTCGCGGACATCTCGCCGAGCAGGACGGCCGGGATCGGACGCGCCTCGCTCGCCAGCGCCACGACGGCGTTGCCCGCGGCGAGCGGCGCCGCGACGGCGTCGACGAAGGCCTCGAGGGAGGAGGCCTGGTCGGCGAGCACGCCCACCACCCCGCTCGGTACCGGCACCGAGAAGTTGAAGTAGGGACCGGCCACCGGGTTCTGGCCCCCGAGGACCTGGGCGACCTTGTCGCACCAGCCCGCGTACCACACCAGTCGGTCGATCGAGCGACCGACACAGGCGCGGGCCTCGCCGGCGCGCACCCCCTCGGCTCGGGCGACCTGCTCGGCCAGCTCGCGCCCGCGCGCCTCGGCCATCTCGGCCCACCGGTAGAGGACCTGACCACGGTTGTAGGGCGTGAGCGACCACCAGGCGCGCTGGGCCGAGCGCGCGGCGACCACCGCGTCGCGTACGTCCTTGCGCGAGGCCTGGGCGACGTTCGCGACAAAGCGGCCCTTGGCGTCGAGGACCTCGTAGCTGCGCCCCGACTCCGAACGGGGGAAGGCCCCGCCCACGAGGAGCTTGTAGGTCTTTCGCACGTCGAGGCGCTCAGACATCGAGGTAGGCCTCCAGCCCGTGGCGCCCGCCCTCGCGCCCGAAGCCCGACTCACGAACCCCGCCGAAGGGGCTGGCCGGGTCGAAGCGGTTGTAGGTGTTCGCCCACACGACCCCCGCGCGCAGCCGCTGGGCCACCCACAGGGTGCGCGAGCCCTTCTCGCTCCACACCCCGCAGGCCAGCCCGTAGGTGGTGTTGTTGGCCTTGGCCACGGCCTCCTCGGGCGTGCGGAAGGTGAGGACCGAGAGCACCGGCCCGAAGACCTCCTCGCGGGCGATCCGGTGGGTCTGGGCGACGTCGGTGAAGACGGTCGGGGCGAACCAGTAGCCCCGCTCGGGCAGCGCGCAGGGGCTCGTGTAGCGGGTCGCGCCCTCGCGCTCGCCCCAGTCGGTGAGCTCGCGGATCTTCTCGAGCTGGGCCGCCGAGTTGATCGCCCCGACGTCGGTGTTCTTGTCGAGGGGGTCGCCCACGCGCAGCTGGTCGACCCGTCGGCGCAGCCGGTGCAGGACCTCCTCGGCGATGGACTCTTGAACGAGGAGCCGCGAGCCGGCGCAGCACACGTGACCCTGGTTGAAGAAGATCCCGTCCACGATGCCCTCGACGACCTCGTCGAGGGGCGCGTCGTCAAAGACGATGTTCGCCCCCTTGCCCCCGAGCTCGAGCGTGAGGCGCGTCGGCCGGCCCGCGAGGCGACGCTGGATGACCTTGCCGACCTCGGTCGAGCCGGTGAAGGCGACCTTGTCGACCGGCGAGTCGACGAGGGCGGCGCCGGTCGACCCGTCGCCGGTGAGGATGTTCACGACGCCGTCGGGCAGCTCGGCCTGCTGGAGGATCTCGGCGAGGACGAGGGCGCTGAGCGGCGTCGTCTCGGCCGGCTTCAAGACGCAGGTGTTGCCGGCGGCGAGAGCCGGTGCGAGCTTCCAGGCGGCCATGAGGAGCGGGAAGTTCCAGGGGATGATCTGGCCGGCGACGCCCAGGGGTCGGGGGTCGGGGCCGAACCCGGCGTGGTCGAGCTTGTCGGCCCAGCCGGCGTAGTAGAAGAAGTGCGCCGCCGCGAGGGGCACGTCGATGTCGCGGCTCTCGCGGATGGGCTTGCCGTTGTCGAGGCTCTCGAGCACGGCGAGCTCGCGGCTGCGCTCTTGGATCAGCCGGGCGATCCGGAAGAGGTACGTCGAGCGCTGCGCGCCGGTCGTCTTTCGC
>JAKABC010000170.1 GCA_021802025.1 Actinomycetes bacterium | reverse complement strand
GGAGATGCGCGGACGCGTCGCGAGCTCGGTCGCCCACGACTTCAACAACCTGATCACCCTCATCGTCGGCTACGCCGAGATCCTCGGTCGGGAGGTGGACGGCGAGCGCGCGAGCGAGATGGTCCACGAGATCCAGTCGACGGCCGCGAGGGCCGCCCGGCTCACCGCCCAGCTCCAGAGCATCGGACGGGCCCCGGTGCTCGAGCCGGTCGTCCTGGCGCCGGCCGACGTGGTGCGCGCGAACGCCGAGGTCCTCGAGCGGATCCTCGGGCCCGACGTCGAGCTCGAGTTGGCCCTCGACGACGGCGCGGGCGCCACCCGGGTCGACGCGGCGCAGTTCGAACAGATGCTCGTCAACCTGGCGATGAACGCGCGCGACGCCATGCCCGAGGGCGGTCGGCTGCGCGTCGCGGTCGACGGGGTCGAGCTCGCCGAGTCCGAGGCCCCGGCCCTCGGACTCGAGGCCGGGCCCTTTGTCCGGGTGAGCGTGACCGACACGGGGGTGGGAATGGACGAGGAAACCATGACACGCTGCTTTGACGCCTTCTTCACGACCAAGGGGGCCCTGCGCGGGACCGGCCTCGGCCTCGCCTCGGCCCGCCGGCTCGTCGAGGCGAGCGGCGGGACGATTAGCGTGCGCAGCGCCCCGGGGGCGGGCACGACCTTCGAGGCCCTCTTCCCGGTAACCCGCGAGGCCGTCGTCGTCGAGCTGGCCGCGGCCACGACGCACCTGACCCGGGGCTTCGCCTCGGTGCTCGTCGTGGAGGACGACGCGGGGCTGCGCCGGCTGATGGCCCAGGTCCTTCGTCGCAACGGCCACGAGGTCCTCGACGCGCCGAGCGGCGAGGAGGCCCTCGAGCTCGCCGAGCGCTACGAGGGCGTGATCGACCTGCTCGTGAGCGACGTCGACTTGGGGGGGCTCGACGGGCCCGAGCTCGCGACGCGTCTGCGCGAGGGCCGCCCGGGCCTCAAGGTCCTTCTCACTTCGGGCACCGCCGACGCCAGCGTGCTCGAGGGTCTCGAGGCCGCCACGACGGCGTTTCTCGCCAAGCCCTTTAGGCCGAGCGCCCTCATCGAGGCCGTCCACGACCTCATCACCGAGCGGGCGGCCGAGACCGTCTCCTAGGTCCGCTAGCGCTAGCGGGGGGGCTCGAAGCGGTAGCCCACGCCGCGCACCGTGGTGATCCAGCGGGGTCGGTCGGGGTCGGCCTCGAGCTTGAGCCGCAGCCGGCGCACGTGCTCGGTCACGGTGGCCTCGTTCTGCCACTCGGGCGAGGAGTCCCAGACGTGCTCGAGGAGCTGGGCGCGCGAGAAGACCTGGCGGGGGGACTTGGCGAGGAAGGCGAGCAGCGCGAACTCCCGGGAGGTCAGCTCGACCAGCCGGCCGTTCAGGCGGACCTCGTGGGTGTTCTCGTTCACCTGGAGGTCGCCGAAGGTGATGGTGGGCGCCTCGATCCGGTGCAGGGCCGGGTTGGCCCCCGCGCGGCGCAGCACCGACTCGACCCGGGCCGAGACCTCGCCGAGGCTGAAGGGCTTGACGACGTAGTCGTCGGCCCCGAGCTTCAGCCCGGCGATCCGCTCGGTCTCGAGACCCCGCCCGGTCAGGAAGATCACCGGCACGTCGCTGAGCAGGCGAATCTCGCCGAGGAGCTCGCGGCCGTCCTCCTCGCCGAGCACGATGTCCAAGATCACCAGGTCGGGGTCCTCGCTCGAGGCCAGCTGGAGGGCCCGGGCCCCGTCGTGGGCGACGAGGACCTGGTAGCCATCACCGGCCAGGTGCGTCTCGAGCATCTTGGTGATCTCGGGGTCGTCGTCGATGACGAGGATGGTGGTCACGGCGCGACCCCGAGGGGGTGGCGGACGGTGCGAATCGCGGGCACGTCGCCATTGTACGGAATCGGCCTGGTGCGAGGGGGCGAATCGTTGTCCGAACCCGCTTTGGTTGTCTCGGCCAGGGCGGGCCCGACTGCCAGACTTGAGGGGTGACGGTCCCCGCCGCTGGTTCGGAGTCGCCTGCCCCGTCAGGGCTTGCGCGAGGGGTTCGCCCGGAAGCCCTGATCCTTCTCGGCGTCGGGCTGCTAGCGCTCGGAATGTACCTCTGGCAGCTCTCGGTGCCCGAGCAGCTCTCGTTCTACGACTCGGGGGTCTATCTCGCCGCGGCGGTCCACCTGGTGACGGGCATCCTGCCCTACCGGGACTTCACCTTTGTGCAGCCACCGGGACTGCTGTACCTCCTCTCACCGGTTGCCCTACTGAGTCGTGTCATCGGCACGCACGACGGGCTAACGCTGAGCCGAGTGCTGGCCTCAGTGGTGACGGCCGCCAACTGTGTCATGACGGCGGCCCTGGTCCGGTCGCACGGCCGGGTGGCCATGGTTATTGCGGGCGTCGGGGTGGCCGTGAGCCCGGTCGCCTTCCTCGTTAGTTCGTCGATCAAGCTTGACCCGTTCTCCCTCTTCTTCGCCCTTGCCGGCATCTTGCTCACTGTGGGCCGGGGTCGGGTTGAGGCGCTCTCGCGTCGCCGGGCGATCCTCGTCGGCGTGGCGCTCGGGGTGGCCAGCCTGGTGAAGCTGTGGGCGTTCTTCCCGTTCGTCGCGATCGTGGTTCTCGTCACGTGGCGGGCCCGCAAGCGCGTGGTGGCACTAATCACGTCGGCTGGCGTCACCTTCCTAGTCGGAGTGCTCCCGTTTCTCTTCGCGGCACCTCGGAACTTCGTTACGGAAGTCTTCGTCGAGCAACTCGGACGTAAGGCCAACGGCTCCGACAGCGGCTCACTGCTCTTTCGGCTGAGGGCTCTGACGGGCTACATCGATACGCTCGTGGCACCCTCAACCGCGATAACACTCGTCGCGTTCGGTGCCCTCGCGGTGCTCGTCGTATTTGCGTATCGTCATTGGTCGACGGTGTCCGACGTGGATGCCGTCATCCTCTTTGGCACGCTCGCCGTCGTGTTCATGCTTCTGGTGAGTCCAGAGACCTACAGCTACTACGACTACTACGCCCAGCCGTTCCTCATCTCCTTGGCTGTCGTGGCGCTCTGGCGAGTCGGCGCACGGGTGAGGCACCGGATTCCTGCGCCACCGATGGGCAGGGGCACTCAACGATTCGTCGTGGGGACAGGAGTGACGAGTCTCGTGCTTGCCGCGGGTGCCCTCGCCCTCTACACCACGAGCTTCTACTCCGCGTACGCGTACGTCTACGGCTTCTACGGGCGGTGGATAGGACTCATCACGCGTGCGGTGCCCAAGGGTTCGTGCGTGGTCTACAACCAAGTCTCCTTCGGGATATACGCGAATCGTTTCATCACGTCGGACCCTAAGTGCCCCACCGTGGTCGACGTGTACGGGGAGTGGATGGGCAACGGCTACCAGCTCGTTGCGCCCCCGCGGTCATTCAGTCGACAGTGGTTGGGGTATCTTGAGAACGCGCAGTACGCCGTGTTCTCCAGTCCTATGCCCGGGGACATCCCGTGGGATCCGAAACTGAGGCGCTGGTTCAAACAGAACTATCACCTGATCGCGGTGAAGCAGTACGTCTTCGTCTATGAGCACGGCAACGTCAGGGGACCCTGAGTGCTCGCGGCTCTCATCGTCGGTTGCGGGATTCTCGGTCTCGCCATCGGATCATTCCTCAATGTCGTCATCTATCGGGTGCCGCGCGGTGAGTCGATCGTTCGCCCCG
>JAKABC010000169.1 GCA_021802025.1 Actinomycetes bacterium | reverse complement strand
GGCTGCGCGAGCGGCTGCCGCATACCGTCTGGGGAAGCGGGTGCGACAGCTGGTACCTCGCCGAGGGCGGCGTCAACACCACCATCTGGCCCGACTTCACGTTCACCTTCCGGCGCGCGACGCGACGCTTCGAGCCCCGCGACCACCGGGTGGCCGCGGCGCCCGCGACGACCTCCTAGTCGAGGTTGATCGGCGCGTCGACGTCGAGCTCCTCGGTGGCCCCCACCACGTCAGGCATCTGAGCCTGGGCGAGGTGGGCGCGGACCCGCTCGTCGATCTCGGCCATGAGCTGAGGATTCTCCCGCAAGAAGGTCTTCACGTTCTCGCGTCCCTGGCCGAGCTGCTCGCCCTCATAGGTGAACCAGGCGCCGGCCTTCTTCACAAAGCCGAGCTCCACCGCGACGTCGAGGACCGAGCCCTCACGGCTAATCCCCTTGCCGTACATGATGTCGAACTCGGCCTGGCGGAAGGGCGCCGCGCACTTGTTCTTCACGACCTTCACCCGGGTGCGGTTGCCGACGACCTCGGTGCCGTCCTTGATCGACTCGATGCGGCGGATGTCCAGGCGCACCGAGGAGTAGAACTTGAGAGCGCGGCCCCCCGGCGTCACTTCGGGCGAGTTGTGCACCACGACGCCGTCCACGAGGTAGTTGTGGGACTTCTCCACCTCGATGTCGAAGCGACGCATCGACCGGGTCGGCGGCTTGTCGTGGATGTCGGTGATGGGCGTCGCCACCAACTCGTAGCGCATCGGGCGCGTCACGGGATCCACGGCGAACCGGCCGCGGAACCGCGGCAGGAGCTTGTAGTCCATGCTCGGGTGGACGAACGGCGCGATGAGCGCCTGGAACTTCGCCGACTCGGCGGTCGGGAACTTGAGGACGGCCTTGCGCGTGGAACCTGAGGTGATGAGCGTCGCGCGCACACCCCAGGTGTCGGCGAGGTACGCCACGAGTCGCTCCCTCGTCGCCGGCTCCATCGCCTCGACGCAGATCTCGATCCGGCCCGAACCGCCCGCCGTCCTCGCCTGGGCGCCCTTGGAGCGGACGGTGAAGCACCCGTCGTCCATGTACCACAGCGCCAGCGAGAGCGGCGAGAGGCCCTTGAGGTAGTCGTCGTCGAAGACCTTCTTGCCCTCGACGTACACCGAGTGACGTGTCTCGGCGAGCTCGGCCAACGGGTGGAAGTCATAGGTCACGACGCCGTCCTCGCGGACGTGCCTCGAGTGGGTGAGGTTCGACAGGAGGGACGCCTTCCAGTCGGCGTAGGCGACCTGCTGGGGACCGTGGCTGTAGCGGAAGCGCGCGCCGTGCCCGCTCCGGGTCGCCGACAGCGCCCCGTCACCCATGAGCGTGCCCCGCAAGACTTCCCACTGGAAGTCCGACAGGTAGTGCGGGAGCGCCTGGAGGACGCTCTCACCCACCCGGAGGTCTTTCGCCTCCTTCCAGCCCGACGGCGTGCGCACCAGGTGGTTGGGCGTCGCGGCGAACTGCGCCCGGCCGTTGGCCATGGGCTTGGCGACGGTCACCTGGATGAACCGGTCCGTCGTCCCGTTGTCGAACCAGTTGACGACCCGGCGGGGCACGACCCGGCCCAGCTCCGGGTCGTAGGAGAGCACCTCGACGGGGAGCTTCTGGTTCACGATCTTGCCGATCTTCTCGGTCGTCCCGTCAGAGAGGACGACCCGGGTCGAGTACTGGAAGCACCCATAGATCACGCCTATCTTCTCGCGGAGCTGGTTGATGAAGACCGCGACGGTGTTCGACTTCGAGAGCGCGCCCGTGATCTTGCGCAGGGCCTGGCTCATGAGCCGGGCCTGCAGGCCGACGTGGGAGTCGCCCATGTCGCCCTCGATCTCGGCGCGCGGGGTGAGGGCCGCCACCGAGTCGACGATGAGAACGTCGAGGGCGCCCGAGCGGATGAGCATGTCGGCGATCTCGAGCGCCTGCTCGCCGGTGTCGGGCTGGCTGATGAGAAGGTCGTCGACGTTCACCCCGATCGCCCGGGCGTAGACCGGGTCCATCGCGTGCTCGGCGTCGATGTAGGCGCACGTCCCGCCGTTGCGCTGGGCCTCGGCGACGACGTGCATGGCGAGGGTCGACTTGCCGGAGGACTCCGGGCCGTAGATCTCGACGACGCGCCCGCGCGGCAGCCCGCCGATCCCGAGCGCCAGATCCAGCGCGAGGGCGCCGGTGGGGATGGCCTCGATGGCGAAGTCGGGGGCCTCGCCCATGCGCATGATCGAGCCCTTGCCGAACTGCTTCTCGATCTGGCTCAGCGCGGCGTCCAGGGCCTTCGCGCGGTCGTCGGTCGCCATCGGTGTCTCCTTGCTCCTCATTCGTGGTCAGCGGGAACGCTAGGTACCCGCTGTCACAACGTTCCTCCGCTTCCGGCAGCGTAGTACGAACAAGTGTTCGCTGAATGGATTCGGTGCAGATTCCCCCACCGGAGGGCCCCGAGTGGTGAAACTACCCCGTCGGTAGGCTGCGAATCGTGCGGCCCACGCGTTCCGGGCGGGTTGGTCCCGACGAGGACCCCACGGACGCGCACGGGGCGATTCCGGGCGGTGACGTCGAGCAGACGCCACCCGACGTCATAAGCGATCCGGGGCTCGAGGGCGGCGTGGACGCCCCCAACGAGGAGCCCGAGGAGCCCGGCACCGAGCCCTAGGTTCGCGATGCTCCACGCGTTGGACGTTCGCACGACCCACGCGCCGCGCACGGTGCGCGACGCTCCAGTCCGACGGCACAGCCACCCTGACGGCGCGCGTCGACGACGTCGCGTCCACCCCCGCCCCTCGTCGTGACGTTCGGACCGTGAGCCCCTCGCGGGTCGGGCGAGGCGACAGAGGACCGTCGTTCGACGCGGCTTCTCGCAAAGGGCGTGGGTTCGCCCCGGTCACCATGTCCGGGGCGGTCGTGCGCGCGCGAATCTCTCAGGTCCCTCGTCACTCGGGACTTTGGGGGCACCTCGCGTTAGGGGGCGCCGACAGCCACACCACGGTGTGCCGACCCGACGCGCGGCCCTACTTCTTTCGCCTCTTGTTCGACTTCCCCTTCGGGGTCACCCTGACGCCCTTCTTCGAGGTCGAGATCGTCACCTTCTTCGTGGCCAGGATGCCCATGTGGCTCCTTTCATGCTTTGCCACGACGCTACGACCAGGGCTCGCGCTTCGACCAGGGCTCCGCCTCTCACGCTGTGAACAGCGCGGCGAGCTCTAGGCCCGAGCGGCGTAGACGGCGCGCTCGAGGTCCTGGTGGAGGGGGTGGGTCCCCGTCGGCAGGAGCTGGGTGTAGAGAGCGGCGCTGATGCCCTCGAGGACGTCGACGAAGAACGTGGTCGAGGCGGCCCCGCCCCACGAGAGCGTCCCGGCCGAGACCGGCGTGCGCGCGGCCCGTGGGTCGAGGACGACCGACATCCCCAGGCCGAAGCCCACCCCGGCGTGCTCGGCGACGCCGTAGCGATCCCGCGCGGTCGTGGCGAGGTCGCCGCCGCCGGGCAGCTGGTTCGTCGCGGCCAGGTCGAAGGTCGCGGGACTGACGAGGGTCACGTCCCCGCTCGCGCCCCGACCCACCAGCACGTTCATGAAGCGGTGGTAGTCGGCCGCCGTGGAGACCAGGCCTCCCCCACCGTCGACGAGGCGCGGGGGGGACAGCGCGAAGCGACCCCACTCCTCGAAGGGAGTCGCCCCCTCGGACCC
>JAKABC010000168.1 GCA_021802025.1 Actinomycetes bacterium | reverse complement strand
AGGGGGCCCCCCTCGACCTCGAGGGCGGCCTTGGGTCGACCGAGGCGCGAACTCGCCCCGCCCGTGAGGAGGAGGGCCGCGACGGGGGGAGCGGGCGTCACGGGGCCGAGTGTAGAGAGTGTCAGGGTGGCATCCACGGGGCGGTGTGATAAAGTGATTATGTCCTTATAAGAACTACGGAGGGTCCATGTCGGCGCGTTTCGTCCACCCCGAGCGCTACGCACGCTCGGCCGCGCTCTACGCCGAGGCCCGCAAGACCATCCCCGGCGGGGTCAACTCGACGGCGCGGGCGGCCTTCTCGGGCTGGGAGCCCCACCCGATCTTCGTCGACCACGGCACGGGCTCGCGGGTCGTCGATGTCGACGGCAACGAGTACATCGACTACCTGCTCGGGCTCGGCCCGGCGATCTTCGGCCACCGCCCGGCCGGCATCACGGCGGCCGTCGCCGAGGCGATCGCGGCACGCGGCACCGTCTTCGCCATGCCCACCGCGCCCGAGGTCGAGCTCTCGCAGCTGATCGTCGCCGCCGTGCCGAGCGTCGAGAGCGTGCGAATCGTCAATACCGGCACCGAGGGCGTGCTCTACGCGCTGCGTCTGGCGCGCGCCTTCACCGGGCGACGCAGGGTCGTGCGTTTCGAGGGCCAGTACCACGGATTCTCCGACGGCATCTACTGGTCCAAGCACCCCGACCTCGCCGCGGCCGGCCCTGACGAGCGGCCTGTCGCCCTGCCCCAGGGGCCCGGGGTGCCCGCCGAGATGGGCGACGCGCTCGTCATCGCCCAGTGGAACGACCTCGCGATGATCGAGCGGATCTTCGCCGAGGATCCCGAGGGGATCGCCGCGATCATCACCGAGCCGATCATGTGCAACACCGGCTGCATCCTGCCGCGCCCGGGCTACCTCGAGGGGCTGCGGGCGCTCTGTGACCGCTACGGGGCCGTACTCATCTTCGACGAGGTGATTACCGGGTTTCGCATCGCCCTCGGCGGGGCCCAGGCGGCCCTCGGGGTGACCCCCGACCTCACGGTGATGGCCAAGGGCCTCGGCGGCGGGTTCCCGGTGGCGGCCCTCGGTGGTAAGCACGAGATCATGGACCTGGCGAGCGAGGGCCGCGTCTCGATCGCCGGCACCTACTCGGGCAACGTCGTCGCGGTGGCGGCGGCCCTCGCCTCGCTGCGCTTCCTCGAGGCCGCCCCCTACGACGAGCTCTACCGCCGCTCGGACCGACTGCGCGAGGGATTGAACGAACTGCTCGACGACAAGGGCATCGCCGGCGCCGTCGTCGGGGTGGGTCCGGTGTACCAGCTCTGGTTCGCCGACGCCGAGATCGCGAACTACCGCGACGCCGCCCGCCACGCCCGCGCCGACCTCTTCCGACTCTGGTGGGAGGAGATGCTCGACCGGGGCGTCCTCTTCCACCCCGGGCACCTCGAGAACCTCTTCGTCTCGTTCGCCCACGACGACGCCGACATCGACGAGACACTCGTGAGCGCCGACGAGGCGCTCGACGCCGTGCTCGCGCGTTCGGTCGCGCGGCGCTAGCCGCTCGCGTGGCGACGATCCTCTCTATCGACCTGGGGACCTCCCGGGTCAAGGTCGGCGTGCTCGACGAGGGTCTGCGCCTGCGGGGCTCGGCGGCCGTCGCGTACCCGACGGCGCGCGACGCCTCCGGCGCCGCCGAGCAGCGCAGCGACGACTGGCTCGTGGCGCTCGGTCGCGCCTCGCGCGAGGCGCTCGCGGCGGCCGGCGCCCCACCCGACGCGCTCGTCCTCACCGCCCAGATGCCGACCCTCGTCGCCCTGGGCGACGACGGCGAGCCCCTGGGGCCGGCGGTGACCTGGCAGGACGGGCGCGCCGACGGCCTCGTCGAGCGTCTCGGCGCGGCCCTGCGCACCCGCGTCGAGGAGGTCTCCGGGGCGCCCCTCGACGGGCGCTACCTCGTGGCGATGGAGCGTCGGCGCGTGGCCGACGGTCTCGCTCCGGCGGCCCGGCTCCTCTCGGCGAAGGACTACCTCTACTACCGCCTCACCGGGACGCTCGCGACCGACCCCTCGACCGCCTCGGGCTACGGGCTCTACGACCTCGCGCGCGCGACCTGGTCCGACGAGCTGATCGGGCTCGTGGGGGTCGACGCGGCCGCCCTCCCCGAGGTGGCCGCCTGCGACCACGCCGAGCCCCTCACGGCCTGGGGCGCCGAACTGCTCGGGGGCGTGGCCCCTGGCCGGCCCGTCTATCTCGGCGGGGCCGACTCGGTGTGCGCGCACCACTTCGTCGAGACCCTCTATCCCGGGGCGGTCTCGGTCATCGACGGCTCCTCGTCGGTCGTGCTCGCGACGCTCGCCGGCCCGCGCCCGGCGCGCACCCTCGTGACCCCGCTCGTGCGCGCCGGCGCCCTGGGGGCCGAGATGGACCTGCTCGCCACGGGCGCCTCCCTCGCCTGGCTCGCCGAGACCCTCGGGGTCGCCCCGGGCGCGCTCGAGGATCTCGCCCTCACGCACCCGGACCCGGCCGGGCTCGCCGTCACCTTCCGGCCCTACCTCGCGGGCGGTGAGCAGGGGGCCCTGTGGCGCCGCGACCTCGCGGGCTCGATCGAGGGGCTCTCGCTCACCACGACCCGCGCCGACCTCGCCCGCGCCCTCTACGAGGGGATCGCCTTCGAGACGACTCGCTGCCTGCGGGCTCTCGCACCCTACGCCCGCCTCGATCGGGTCGTCGCCCTCACGAACCCGACCAGCCGCTCGCTCGGCCCGGCCCTGCTCGCCGGGGCCAGCGGGCTCGAGGTCACCGCGATTGCCGGCCACAGCCCCTCGCTCGTGGGCGCGGGGATCGTCGCGCTGGAGGCGCTGGGCGTCGGGCCGGTCGACGTGTCGGCGCCGACGCCGTCGGGGCTGGTCGAGCTCGCCGACCCCGGGGCGCTCGCCGCGCGCGCCGCGCGCTACCTCGAGACCGTCCCCCCCTCGACGGGGGGTGCGTCGTGAGGGTCGTGCGCGCTCGGGGCGAGGGGGCTTTCGCCGGGGCCGCACTCGCCTCACTCGCCGGGGCGCTCGCGGCGCGCCCCGACCTCGCCCTCACCTTGCCGACCGGGGGCACGCCCCAGGGCCTCTACCGCGAGCTGGCCGCGGCGCAGCGGCGCGGCGCGGTCTCTCTCGAGCGCGCGACGGTGTTCATGCTCGATGAGTACCTCGACCTCGCGGCCTACCCCGAGGGCAGCTTCCTCGCCTACCTGCGCGAGCACCTGGGCGAGGTCGTCTTCAACGACGCGACCCGCTTCATCCCGCTCGAGCCGAGCGACGACCCGGCCCGGCTCGCCGCCTACGACCGGGCCCTCGACGAGGCGGGTGGGCTCGACCTCGCCGTGGTGGGCGTGGGGCGAAACGGCCACGTCGGCTTCAACGAGCCCCACTCGCCGCTCGCCGCGCGCACCCGGGTCGTCGAACTCAGCGAGGACACCCTGGAGGCGAACTTCCCCGGCGTCGATCGAGCGCGCCGGCCGCGCCGGGCCGTCACCGTGGGACTCGCGGACCTCGTGGGCGCGCGCGCGGTGCTGATGCTCATCGCCGGCGAGGGCAAGGCCGGGGTCGCTCGGCGCCTGCTCCTTGAGGGTGGGCCCGACCCCTCGGTGCCCGCCACCCACCTGCTCGGTCACCGGTCGCTCACGGTCGTGGTGGAGGCGAGCCTGCTCGACTAGCTAGGGGCGCGTACGTC
>JAKABC010000167.1 GCA_021802025.1 Actinomycetes bacterium | reverse complement strand
CCAGATCGCCGATCTCGGAATCGTGGGCGACGTCCACACGGTTCTGCCGGCCCTCATCGAGCGGCTCAAGGCGCGCTAGGGGCGGCGCGCCGGCTGCGCCGGGCGCGTCGTCTTGTCGTCCTCGGCGTCCCCGGCGTCGGGCGGCCCCGACGAGGACCGTTGGATCAGCGACATCGCCTCGTCGTTCGACACAGCCGGGGACCACAAGAAGCCCTGGCCCAGATCGCACTCGAGGCTATTGAGGCGTTCGAGCTGGGCCGGAGTCTCGATCCCCTCGGCGAGCACCACCATGTTCAGCTTGTTGCCCAACGTGACGATCGCCTCCAGCAGGGTCTGGCTGCGCTCTTCGCTGTGCCGCGGGCGCACGAACGACTGGTCGATCTTGATGATTCGGGGGTTCAGGGCAGCGAGGTACGAGAGTGACGAGTAGCCCGTGCCGAAGTCGTCGAGAGCTACCCCGATGTTCAGCTGGTTCAGCTGGTCCATGACCGCCATCGTCTCGGCGATGTCGAGCAGGGCGACGCCCTCGGTCACCTCGAGAACCAGCCGTTCGGGCTCGAGCCCACTGGAGGCGAGTTCGTGGGCGATCCGAGAGACGAGCTGGGGGTCGTGGAACTGTCGCGCGGCGAGGTTGACCGTTACGTAGGGTCGCCGCCCGTGGCTCCCCGTTGGGCCCCACGTGGTGGCGGCCGCGATGGCTTCGTGCAGGGCGAAGTAGCCGAGGTCCAAGATGAGGTCACTCTGCTCGGCCAAGGGGATGAACACGTCGGGTGGCACCCAGCCACGCTCGGGGTGGTGCCAGCGCATGAGGGACTCGAATCCCACCACGTCGGACGTGGTCAGGTCGACAATGGGCTGGAAGTGCATCACGAGTTCCCCCGACGTGGCGGCGCGGTGAAGGTCCTGGACCAGCGAGAACCGACTGGCGGCTTCGTGGCGCATCGCGGGGGAGAACACCACGGAGTGGCCGCTGCCGAGGCGCTTCGCCTCGTACATCGCGGCGTCCGCGTTGTCGATCAAATCCGACGTGTCCTCCTCGGTGCCGTCCCAGACGACGATGCCAATGCTCGCGCGCTGTTCGAAGTGAACGGTGTCGAATGAGAAGGGCTCGTCCAGCTGGGCGAGGAGTCGCTCGGCGATGCGCGACGCCTCGCTCGCCGTGGTGAGGCCCTCGGCCAGGTACAAGAACTCGTCTCCGCCAAAGCGAGCGAGCGTGTCCGACGCTCGGGTGACCCCCTGGAAGCGGTGGGCGATCGTGATGAGCAACTGGTCCCCTATCAGGTGGCCGTAGGTGTCGTTGACTCCCTTGAAATCGTCGAGGTCAATCAGCAAGACGGCTCCGAAGCTGCCGTCGCGGACGGCTCGGGCGTGTGCCTGGGTGAGGCGATCCTCGAAGAGTGTGCGGTTCGCGATACCGGTGAGCGGATCGTGGAGCGCCTGAAAGGAGAGCTTCGCGGCAAGCGCGTGCTCCTCGGTGACGTCGCGCACCGAGGAGATGAAGTACTCGGCTTCGCCGCTCTGGTCGCGGGCCGAGCACATGGAGACCTCGGCCGCCACGATCCGACCACTGGTGTGCACGAAGCGCTTGAAGTAGCGGGCCTCGTCGACCTCTCCCGCATTGATGCGCCGGTAGACGTCTTCGGTTATGCCGATGTCGTCGGGATAGGTGAAGTGACGCGAGTCGCGCCCGATGAGCTCGTCTCGGGTGCGTCCGGTCATTCGACAGAACGCGTCATTGACGTCGATGAAGAGTCCGTCGCGACCGCTGCAGACCATTGGTGCCATGTTGCTCTCGAAGGCCAGACGAAAGCGCAGTTGGCTCTCGGTGATCGCCGCGGCGGCCATGGCCTCGACCTCAGAGGCGCGACTCTCGGGCTCGGCGCGGATGTCGCGGGCGGCCACGTAGTCGGCGTTGTCGTCGATAGAGGCCACAATCCACGAGGTGCCCTCGTGCACCAGCCGAGTCGTGGCGACACTCACCGAGAGCTCGCGACCACTACGGCGGCGCGCCGTGAGAGCGCCGTCGCGGCGGACCGTTCGACCACCGGAGGGCTCGGAGCCCTCCTCGCAGGCCTCGACGAGGCGGCTCACGCGGGCCAGGGGGACAATCTCTCGGATGTCACGGCCAATCAACTCGTCCATCGCGTACCCGGTCAGGTCGGCGAGACGCTGGTTCACGTCGACGATGACGCCGTGGTCGTCCAGCAGGGCGATCCCGCTCGGCAGCGCGTCGATCAACGCCGAGGCCGTGACAAGGTGGTCGAAGGAGTGCCTCACGGTGAGAGTGGCTTCACCTCCCCCCACGCTCACGGAAACGCTTCGCGATGCCGGTGTTCAGAACCCTACTTCCCTTCGCCGCGATCACGCGACCATTCCGAGCGCCACCGGACCGAATGGTCGCGCCGCCGACCTCGTCTCCCAGCCCACGCGGCGGGGCTCACCGTCGTAGCGAGGTTGACGCCGGTGTATGCGGACGTGGCTGTTCCGTAGGCTTGGGCCATGGCGGAGGTCGGGGGCACGTCGTCGGACTTGCGTCGTCGGGTGCTCTGGCCCCTCGCACTGGCTGAGCTGCTGGTCCTACTCGACACCACCATCGTCAACGTCGCGCTGCCGTCGGCTGAGCGGACTCTGCATTTCTCGTCGGCGGAACGCCAGTGGCTGGTCACTGCCTACGTGCTCGCGTTCGGCTCCCTCCTGCCCCTCGGCGGGAGGCTGTCGGACCTGTGGGGACGACGACGTCTGCTCGTCGTGGGCTTAGGCGGCTTCGCGGTCGCCTCCATTGTCGGCGGTGCCGCGCGCGTGTTCGCCGTGCTGGTTGTCGCGCGCGTCGCCGAGGGGGTCTGCGCCGCGCTCGTCGCGCCGGCGGCCCTGGCGGCCCTCACCACAGCCTTCGCCGACGCCCGGGCTCGCTCGTGGGCCCTGACGCTCTACGGCATACTGGCCGCGTCGGCGGCGGCCCTGGGTCTGCTCGTGGGCGGGGCCCTCACCCAGTGGGCGTCGTGGCGCTGGTGCCTCTACGCCGGGGCCGTCATCGCCGCGGTCACCCTGGTCGCGGTCCTCATCGTGCTCGAGGACAGCCGGGGGCCACGGGGCCGGCTGGACGTCGTGGGAGCGGGGCTCTCGACCGGCGGGCTCGTCGGGGTCGTCTTCGGGCTGGCCCACGCCACCGACGCCGCGTGGCTCGCGCCGGCCACGATCCTGCCGCTCGTGGGTGGCGGGGCGCTACTCGCGCTCTTTGTCGCGCGCGAGGCGCGCGCGCTCGACCCGCTGGTGCCCCTGCGGATACTTCTCGGGCGCACCCGCGGGGGCAGCTTCCTCGCCCTCGGCCTCGCCGGGACGGCGCTCTTCGCCATCTACCTCCTGCTCTCGTACTACCTCGAGGGCACGCTCGGCTTCACCCCGCTCGAGGCCGGCCTCGCCTTCGCCCCGCTGGTCGGGGCCGTGATCTTCTCGGCCACCTTCGCGAGCTTCCGCCTGATGCACACCACCGGACCGCGGCCCCTCGTGCCGGCCGGGCTGGTGCTGGCGGCCCTCGGGGTCGTGCTCTTCACCCGCCTGGACGCGACGAGCGGATACCTCACCAAGGTGGCGCCGGGCCTCTTCGTCGTGGGACTCGGGCTCGGCCTGGTGGTGGCGCCGGCCGTCGCGGGAGCGACGAGCCGGGTCGAGGCGCGCGACGCCGGGGCCGCCTCGGCCCTCGTGGTCGCCTTCCAGCAGATC
>JAKABC010000166.1 GCA_021802025.1 Actinomycetes bacterium | reverse complement strand
GACGTCGCCGAGGTGGCTGGGTGGGTCACGCCGCGCCTGGGTGGAGTGGGTCCCATGACCCGTGCCATGCTGTTGCGCAACGCCGTGCTGGCCGCCGAGAGGACACGATGACCACCACCGACGACGCCCACCGCGACGAGCGCGGTCGCGAGCTCGACTACCGGCCCTGGGGCGCCTACTGGGTGCTCGACGACGAGCGCGGCGACCACAAGGTCAAGCGCCTCGTCGTCGAGCCCGGCAAGCGGCTGAGCTACCAGCGCCACCGCCAGCGCGCCGAGCACTGGTTCGTGGTGGCCGGCGTGGCGACGGTGGTGCTCGACGGCGTCGAGATGACCCTTGCCCCGGGCCAGAGCGTCGACATCGCGGTGGGCCAAGCGCACCGGTGCGAGAACCGTGGCACCGAGCCGGTGACCTTCATCGAGGTCCAGACTGGCGCCTACTTCGGCGAGGACGACATCGAGCGCCTCGAGGACGACTTCGGTCGAGCCGGTTAGACCCGTGCGCGTCGACGACCTGGTCGCCCGCGGGCTGACGCGTTCTTTCGAGTTCTTCCCGCCCAAGAGCGAGGAGGAGCGGCTCGTCCTCGAGACGACCCTCGTCGAGCTCGAGGGGCTCGCGCCCTCGTTCGTCTCGGTCACCTATCGGGGGGGCGAGGCGAGCCGCCAGCGGACCTTCGACCTCGTGACCTCGATCGAGGCCAAGGGGCTCACCGCCATGGCCCATCTGATCTGCGTGGGCAACGACCGGGCCGAGATGCGCGCGCTGCTCGCGCGCTACGTCGAGGCGGGCGTCGAGAACGTGATGGCCCTGGGCGGGGACACCCCCACCGGAGACGCCCCCGCCGGCGAGCTGCGCTACGCGAGCGAGCTGATCGAGCTCGCGCGCGAGGCCGGGACCCTCTGCGTGGGGGTGGGGGCCCACCCCCAGGGACACCCCCGCTCACAGGACCGCGCGAGCGACCGGCGCCACCTGGCGGCCAAGCTGCGCCTCGCGGACTTCGCGGTGACCCAGTTCTTCTTCGAGCCCGAGGAGTGGACCCGACTGGTGCTCGAGCTGGCCGAGCTCGGCGTGGAAAAGCCCGTCCTCGCCGGGATCATGCCCGTGACGACCCTGACGGGGATCGACCGCATGGCCCACATGGGCGCGGCGGTGCCGGCGTGGCTCGTCGAGCGGCTCGAGGGCGCCTTCGAGCGCGGCGGGCCGGGGGCGGTGCGGGCCGAGGGGGTGGCGGCCGCCACCGAGCTGTGCGAGGCGCTGCTCGAGGCGGGCGTGCCGGGGCTGCACTTCTACACGCTCAATCGCTCGAACGCGACCCGCGAGATCCACCAGGCCCTCTTCCCCTAAGGACCGAGGTCCCTAAAGGGCCTCTCGGGCACCGGTCGTAGGATGGGCGTCATGGCCCAGAAGATCACCGTGGACGCCGCGGGCGTCCTCAACGTCCCCGACGACCCCATCATCCCCTACGTCGAGGGCGACGGCACGGGGGTGGACATCTGGCCGGCCGCCCAGCTCGTGATGGACGCGGCCGCCGCCAAGCACGGCAAGACCATCCACTGGAAGGAGGTCCTCGCCGGCGAGAAGGCCTACAACCGGACCAAGGAGTGGCTGCCGACCGAGACGGTCGAGGCCTTCAGGGAGTACCTGATCGGCATCAAGGGGCCCCTCACCACCCCGGTCGGCGGGGGGATCCGCTCGCTCAACGTGGCCCTGCGCCAGATCCTCGACCTCTACGTCTGTCTGCGCCCGGTGCGCTGGTTCACCGGCGTCCCCTCGCCGGTCAAGCGGCCCGAGGACGTCGACATGGTCATCTTCCGCGAGAACACCGAGGACGTCTACGCCGGGCTCGAGGTCGAGTCCGGCACCGCCGAGGCCGAGCGGCTGCGCGCCTACGTGAAGGAGGCCTTCGGCTGGGACGTGCGCGAGGGCAGCGGCCTCGGGCTCAAGCCCATCTCGCCCTTCGGCTCCAAGCGGCTCATCCGGGCCGCCCTCAACTACGCCGTGGCGCGCAAGCGCGAGTCGGTGACCCTGGTGCACAAGGGCAACATCCAGAAGTTCACCGAGGGCGCCTTCATGAAGTGGGGCTACGAGCTCGTGCGCGAGGAGTTCCCCGACGTGGCCGTCGGCTGGAGCGACTGCAACGGCGAGCCCGGCGAGCGGATCCTGGTGAAGGACGTCATCGCCGACATCGCCCTCCAGCAGGTGCTCACCCGGCCCCGTGAGTTCAGCGTGATCGCCACGACGAACCTCAACGGCGACTACCTCTCCGACGCCCTGGCCGCCCAGGTGGGGGGGATCGGCATCGCGCCGGGCGCCAACATCAACTACGTCACCGGCCACGGGATCTTCGAGGCCACCCACGGCACGGCGCCCAAGTACGCCGGCCAGGACAAGGTCAACCCCGGCTCGGTCCTGCTCTCGGGGGTGCTGATGTTCGAGCACCTCGGCTGGCAGGGCGCGGCCGACGACATCGTGCGCGCCCTCGAGGCGACCATCGCCGAGAAGATCGTCACCTACGACTTCGCCCGCCTGACCGAGGGCGCCCACGAGGTCAAGTGCTCGGAGTTCGCCCAGGCGATCGTCGAACGCCTCTAGTCACCGAGGAGGAGAGATGCCCCCCGTCACCGTCACCGTGACCGGCGCCGCCGGTCAGATCGGCTACGCCCTCTTGTTCCGGATCGCCTCGGGCGCCCTCTTCGGGCCCGAGACGCCCGTGGCCCTGCGCCTGCTCGAGATCGAGCCCGCGATGAAGGCGCTCGAGGGCGTCGTCATGGAGCTCGACGACTGCGCCTTCCCGCTGCTCGCCTCGGTCGAGGCGACGAGCGACCTCGCGACGGCCTTCAGTGGGACCAACTGGGCCCTGCTCGTGGGATCGATCCCGCGCAAGGCCGGCATGGAGCGCGGCGACCTGCTGAGCGTGAACGGGGGCATCTTCAAGCCCCAGGGCCGGGCGATCGCGGCGAACGCCGCGAGCGACGTGCGCGTGCTGGTGGTGGGCAACCCCTGCAACACCAACTGCCTGATCGCCCGCTCGGCCGCCCCCGAGGTGCCCGCGGAGCGCTGGTTCGCCATGACCCGCCTCGACCAGAACCGGGCCGAGACCCAGCTGGCCACCCGCGCCGGGGCGCCGGTCAGCGAGCTGCGGAACCTCGCGATCTGGGGCAACCACTCCTCGACCCAGTTCCCGGACTTCGCCAACGCGACGATCGCGGGCCGGCCGGCCCCCGAGGTGATCGCCGACGACGCCTGGCTGCGCGGGGCGTTCCTCACCACGGTCCAAAAGCGCGGGGCCGCCATCATCGAGGCCCGCGGCCTCTCCTCGGCCGCCTCGGCCGCCAACGCCGCGATCGACACCGTGGTCTCGCTCACCACCCCGAGCGCCCCGGGCGACTGCGCCTCGGTCGCGGTGACGAGCCACGGCGAGTACGGGGTGCCCGAGGGGCTCACCTTCGGCCTGCCGATCGTCGCCGACGGCCAGGGCGGCTACGCGGTGAAAGAGGGCTTCACCCACGACGAGTTCGCCCGTGAGCGCATCGCCACCACCACCGATGAGCTCCTGGCCGAGCGCGACGAGGTGCGCGCCCTCGGACTGCTCTAGACGTTCCTCGGGCCCGGTGCGGTAGCGACCCTAGACTGCGCCGGTGAGTGAGGCGGTCGCGATCGAGGAGGGTCCCCTCGATCGGGCGACGATCCGCGCGTGCGCAGAGTTGTGCGCCCGCGCCTTCGCCG
>JAKABC010000165.1 GCA_021802025.1 Actinomycetes bacterium | reverse complement strand
GGGGTGATGGGCGACGTCGAGCCGGCCAGCGTGCTCGAGGTCTTCGCCTTCTTCTCCCCGGCCGCCATCGAGGCCATCTACGGCGCCCCCCGGACGCGACGGGCGCCGCTGGCCACGGCGCGCGACTACCTCGAGGCGGCCTACGCCTTCGCCCAGCGGACCTTCGGCGGCCTCGGGCGTGACGCCTTGGAGCTGGTGGGCGCGGGCGCGCGCCGGGTGGCCGAGGGGGCGCGCGCGGGCGAGGCGCCCCTCGCCGAGGGCTACCTCGCGATCGCCGACCCCGTCGAGCCCCTCAACCGGGCCTACCTGGGGGCGATCTTGCTGCGCGAGCTGCGCGGCGGGGTCCACCTGGGGGCCGTGCGCGCGCTGGGGCTGACCCCGGCGGCGGCGACCTACCTCGAGGGCGCCGACATCTTCGCCCTGCACGGCTTCACCGACGATGACGTGCCCGAGGTGAGCGACGCGCTGCGCGCCGCCAAGGTCGCGGCCGAGGGTCGCACCGATGAGCGCATGGCCCAGTTGCTCGGGGTCCTCGACGGGTCGTTCGAGGAGTTCGCCGCGGCCGTGGAGGCGATGCGCGACGCCCTCGACGCCCCGGTCGCGACCGGGCGCTAGATGGTCGGCCCGTCGCGCGACCTGCGCGGGTGGGTGATCGTGGCCCTGGCGATCGGGGCCGTGGCGGAGGTCGCCTGGACGATCTCGCTCGGGTTGGACCTGCCCAATCGCTACGTGGTCCACCACTGGACCCTGGCCTGGGTCGGGCTCGACGTGATGGAGATCGCGATGCTGCTCGCGACGGCCTACCTGGCCTGGGCCCGTCGGCCGGGGCTACTGGCGCTCGCGGCGTCCTCGACCGCGACGCTCTATGTCCTCGACGCGTGGTTCGACGTCACCACGGCCGGCCGGTCCGACATCCTCGGCTCGGTGCTGATGCTCCTGCTCGAGGTGTCGGTGGCCCTCGTGCTGTGGTGGGTCGCCTGGCGCGCGCTGCGCCGCTTCGGCGCCTCGAGCGCCGCTCAGAGAGAGACGCCCTCGAGGGCGAGGAGGTAGCGCTTCAGCGAATCGCCCCCGCCGTAGCCGCCGAGGCCGCTGGCGGCGACGACGCGGTGGCAGGGCACCACGACCGGCCAGGGGTTGTGGTGGTTGGCGTTGCCCACGGCCCGCGCCGCCATGGGCCGGCCGATGGCGGCCGCGACCTCGGCGTAGGTGCGCACCTCGCCGTAGGGGATCTCGGCGAGCGCCGCCCAGACGTCGCGCTGGAACGGGGTCGCCGCGACCTCACCGAGGGCGACCGAAAAGGTCGTGCGCGCGCGCGCGAGGTACTCGACGAGCTGGCGGGCCGCCGCCGCGACGGGGGCCGGGGCGCGCCCGGCGCTCGGGCGGGGCCGGTCCGGGGGCAGGAGGATCTCGGTGACGCCCGCCTCGGTGCCGCGCACGCCGAAGCGCCCGACGGGTGAGTCGACGGTCGCGGTGAAGTTCGCCATGGCCACTTCATAGTCCCGTAGGGTCACACGCGTGGAGTTCGTGGTCGAGGGCGGCGCGGGGGGTCTCTTTGTGCGCGACCTCGGCGAGGGCCCGCCCGTCCTGCTCTTGCACGGCTGGCCCGACACCGGGGCCCTCTACGACGGGGTCGTGGAGCGCCTCGTCGCCGCGGGGCGGCGCACTTTGGCGCCCGACCTGCGCGGCTGTGGCCGCTCGGCCAAGCCCACCGAGCTCGAGCGCTACGCCATGGCCGAGCTCGTAGCGGACGTCGTCGTGATCATCGAGGCGGCCGGGGCGGGGCCAGTCACCCTGGTCGGCCACGACTGGGGCGCCGCGCTCGCCTGGGTCGTCGCGACCTACCGGCCCGACCTCGTGGACTCGCTCGTCGCGGTCTCGGTGGGACACCCGAGCGCCTTTCGCTCGGGGGGCTTCGCCCAACTCCGGCGTAGCTGGTACACCCTGCTCTTTCAGTTCGAGGGGCTCGGCGAGGCCGTGCTGCGCCAGGACGACTACGCGGTGCTGCGCCGCTACTTCGTCCACCCCCGGGCCGAGGAGGTCATCGCCGAGCTCGAGCGCGACAACCAGATCTCGACCCACCTGCTCTGGTACCGGGCGAACCTGCCCCCCGACGCCTTCGTGCGCCCGGTCCCGGTGCTCGAGCCGGTCGCGGTGCCGGTAACGGGCGTGTGGTCGAGCGCCGACCTCGCCCTCACCGAGGGTCAGATGCGCGAGTCGGGGCGCTACTGCGCGCGCGGCTTCACCTACCACCGTCTCGAGGGCGTCGGCCACTGGGTCCCCCTCGAGGCGCCCGACGCGCTGGCCGCGCTGATCCTCGCCGGGACCTAGGCCCAACAGAGACTTTGGTCACATCGGGCGTCGCGAGCGGCCCTGATAGAACGAGGGGATGAAGATTTCCCTGGTGGGCGAGTCGCGCGCCGGCGAGACCCGCGTGGGGCTCACCCCGGACGCGGTTAAAACCCTGATCAAAGAGGGTTGGAGCGTCGAGGTCGAGCGGGGGGCGGGGGTGCGCTCGCACTTCAGCGACGACGCCTACCTCGAGGCGGGCGCCACGATCACCGAGGCCCCCGACGGCGAGGTGACGATTCGGGTCAACCCCCCGACCCTCGAGGAGGTCGCCCGGATCCCCGAGGGCTCGTTGCACCTCTCGTTCCTCTCGCCCCTGCTCGCCCTCGACGTGGTGCGCGCCCTCGTCGAGCGCCGGGTGACCGTGGTGAGCTTCGACCTGTTGCCGCGCATCTCGCGGGCCCAGTACATGGACGCCCTGTCGAGCCAGGCCACGGTCTCGGGCTATCGCGCGGCCCTCGAGGCGGCCCACCAGTTCGACCGGTTCTTCCCCCTGCTCACGACGGCGGCCGGCACCATCCGCCCGGCCAAGGTCCTCGTCATGGGCGTCGGGGTGGCCGGCCTGCAGGCCATCGCTACCGCGAAGCGCCTCGGCGCGCGCGTGCGCGCCTACGACGTGCGCTCGGCCGCCAAGGAGGAGGCCGAGTCGGCCGGGGCGACCTTCGTCGATCTCGGCGTGACGGCCGACGCGGCCGGCGGCTACGCCCGCGAGCTCACCGAGGAGGAGAGGGCCCGCCAGCAGGCGGCCCTCGTCGAGGAGGTCGCCGCCGCCGACGTCATCATCACCACGGCCGCGGTCCCGGGGCGCAAGGCGCCGATCCTGCTCACGGCGGCCATGGTCGAGGCGATGGCCGACGGCTCTCTGATCGTCGACATGGCCGCCGACGGCGGCGGCAACTGCGAGTTGACCCGCGCCGGCGAGGTCGTCACCCACCACGGCGTCTCGATCGTGGGCCTCTCCAACCCACCTTCCGCCATGGGTCGCCACGCCAGCACCATGTACGCCAACAACGTCGTGAAGCTCCTCGCCCTCTACGGCCACGGCGAGGTCGCCCCCGACTGGTCCGACGAGGTCGTGGCGGGCGCCACGCTCACCTCGGGCGGACGGGTCCACCACCGGCCCACCGCCGAGGCCCTCGGGGTCGAGGTCGTCCCCGTCGTCGTTACATCCGAGCCCGCGACCGCGGAGGAGCCCCAGTGACCAACGTGCTGTTGCAGTACGCGACCGTGTTCGTGCTCAGTGTGTTCGTGGGCATCGAGATCATCTCGAAGGTCCCGAGCATCCTGCACACGCCTCTGATGTCGGGCTCGAACGCCATCCACGGGGTGATCCTCGTGGGCTCGATGCTCATCCTGGGGGCGGCCAACACCCACGCCGAGGAGGTCCTGGGCTTCCTGGCC
>JAKABC010000164.1 GCA_021802025.1 Actinomycetes bacterium | reverse complement strand
GCCGTCGGGCGAGGCGAAGACCTGCCCACCGGTGGTGCCGAAGTAGACGCCGCACTCGTCGAGCCGGTCGATCGCCATCGCGTCGCGCAGCACGTTCACGTAGCAGTGCTCCTGGGGCAGGCCCTTAACGAGCGGCTCCCACTCCCCCCCGCCGGTGCGGCTGCGGTAGACCCGCAGGCGCCCCTCGGGCACGTAGTGCACCGAGTCGCTGGTAATCGGCAGCACGTAGACGGTCTCGGGCTCGTGGGCGTGCACGTCGATGGCGAAGCCGAAGTCGGTCGGCAGGTCGCCGCTCACCTCGCGCCAGGACTCGCCGGCGTCGTCGCTGCGCATCACGTCCCAGTGCTTCTGCATGTAGAGGGTCTCGGGGGCCGAGGGGTGCAGCGCGATGCGGTGCACGCAGTGGCCGACCTCGGCGTCCTCGTCGGGGATCTCGCCCGAGGCGAGCCCGCGGTTCTTCGGCAGCCAGGTCGTGCCCCCGTCGTCGGAGCGGAAGACGCCCGCGGCCGAGATCGCCACGTAGAGCCGGTCAGGGTTGGTCGGGTCCTCGATGATCGTGTGCACGGCCATGCCGCCCGCGCCGGGCTGCCAACGCGAGCCGGTCCCGCCGTTGCGCAGCCCCGAGAGCTCGCTCCAACTGGCCCCGGCGTCGCTCGAGCTGAAGAGGGCCGCGTCCTCGACCCCGGCGAGCACCGCGTCGGGATCGGAGAGGGAGGGCTCGAAGTGCCAGACGCGCGCGAACTCCCACGGGTGGGGGGTCCCGTCGTACCACTGGTGGGTGCCGGGCACGCCGTCGTAGCTGAACTGGTTGGAGACGGTGTCCCAGCTCTTCCCGCCGTCGTTGGAGCGTTGGACGATCTGGCCGAACCAGCTCGTCGACTGGCTGGCGTAGATCCGGTTGGGATCGACCGGCGAGCCCTTCACGTGGTAGACCTCCCAGCCCTCGAAGAACGGGCCGTCGATCCGCCAGTCGCGGCGCGTGCCGTCGGCGGTCATGACGAACGCGCCCTTGCTCGTGCCGACCAGTACCCGCACCCCACTCATGGCGCCTCCCCCGTCGGGCCGACGGCCCGGCGGGCTCATCGTACGCGGGCTCGCGCGACCCGCGCGAGGAGTTCCCCGATGACGACCGTCCCCACCCCGTAGCCCGTTAATCCGCGGACGTACGGGCGGCGCTGACCCCAGACCGACGCCGGCAACGCCCCGCGAACCTTCACGCGTCTCGCCCAGCGGCTAGACACGAGGCGACCAGGGGGAGTCGATGACCGCGACGCTAGAGGTGCTCACGAACGGCTACGTGGGCGAGCGGGTGGCGAGCACCGTGGTGCTCGTGCGCGAGGGCCCGGCCGTGATCGTCATCGACCCGGGCATGGTGGCGCGCCGCTCGCTCATCCTCGACGCGCTCGCTGAGCGCGGGCTGGCCCCCGAGGAGGTCACCGACGTGATCTTCAGCCACCACCACCCCGACCACACGCTGAACGCCGCGCTCTTTGTAAGAGCGCGCTTCCACGACCACTGGGCGGTCTACCACGACGACGTGTGGGACGACCGTACCGACGGCATCTCGGGCGCCCCGTCGGTCCGCCTGCTCGACACCCCGGGCCACACCCGCCAGGACCTATCGACCCTCGTAACGACCGCGGGCGGCCTCGTGGTGTGCACCCACCTGTGGTGGTCGGTGGAGGGCCCCGAGGTCGACCCGCGCGCCGAGGACCCCGAGGCGCTGGTCGCCTCGCGCGCGACCGTCCTAGCCCTCGACCCGGTCCTCATCGTCCCGGGCCACGGCGCGCCTTTCGCCCCGGCGGCGCTCGCGCGCTGAGCACCGCGGCTCGATCGAACGCCGCGCCGCGGCGCGGGCCGCTCGCTCAGGTCGGGATCGCCGCGAGGGCGGCCGCGGCGTCGGCGCGGCTCGAGTAGGGCACGATCTCGCTTATGCGACCTTCGCGCACTACGTAGAGGTGGAAGAGGTCGCGGGTCCCCTCGGACGCGTCGGATCGCGTGACGACGAGGTGGGCGAGGACCCCGGCCGGGCCGGTCTCGACCTCGCCCAGGGACCCGCTCACCCCGCGCTCGAGCGCGCCGCGCAACGTCGAAACGACGTCATCGCGGCTCCGACAGCGGTTGGGGGCGTCGTCGTCGCCCCAGCGCACGTCGGGCGCGAGCAGGGACGAGAAGCCCTCGAGGTCGGTCTCGCCAAAGGCCATCCGAACGCCCTCGGCGAGGCGCTCGAGCGCCTCTCGGGTCGAGAGGTGCGAACAGCAGCACGCGTCGTCGGCGCACACCGCCACGCGCACGCCGCGCTCGACGAGGCACCCGCACTCCGCACAGGTCGTGACCACACGACGAGCCTACGGGGCGCGTCGGCCCGAGCGTCGGACGGACTCGAGGGGGCCTACGGGGCGGGTGGCGCGGCGCGGTGCTCGCGTAGCGCGCGCCACTGGGCGAGGCGCTCGCGCACGCGCGCCTCGGCCCCGACGTCACTGGGCTCGTAGAACCGTTGGGGCGCCATCTCGTCGGGGAAGTAGTTCTGTCCCGAGACGCCGCCCTCGACGTCGTGGTCGTACTCGTAGCCCCGGCCGTAGCCGAGGTCCTTCATGAGCCGGGTCGGCGCGTTCAAGATGTGCGCGGGGGGCATCAGCGAGCCGGTCTCGCCGGCGGCGCGCCGGGCCGCGCCGAAGGCCCGGTAGACCCGGTTGGACTTGGGCGCGCAGGCCAGGTGCACCGTGAGCTGGGCCAGGGCCAGCTCGCCCTCGGGCGAGCCGAGAAAGTCGTAGGCGTCCTTCGCCGCGTTGGCGAGCACCAGCGACATCGGGTCGGCCGCCCCGACGTCCTCGCTCGCCGCGCGCACGAGGCGCCGGGCGATGAAGAGGGGGTCCTCCCCGCCGGCCAGCATGCGCGCGAGCCAGTAGAGGGCCGCGTCGGGGTCCGAGCCGCGGATCGACTTGTGCAGCGCCGAGATGAGGTTGTAGTGCTCCTCGCGGTCCTTGTCGTAGGCGGGCCGGCGCTTCTGGAGGAGCCGGCCCATCTCGGTGGCGCCGAGCGGACCGGGGGGCCCGATGGTGACGAGCGTCTCGGCCAGGCTGAGCAGGTAGCGGCCGTCGCCGTCGGCCATCGCGCGCAGCGCGGCGCGCGCCTCGGGATCGAGGGGCAGGGGCCGCTCGGCGTGGGCCTCGGCCCGCGCGAGCAGGGTCTCGAGGGCCGCGTCGTCGAGCCGGTGGAGCACGAAGACCTGGCAGCGGCTGAGGAGGGCCCCGTTGAGCTCGAACGACGGGTTCTCGGTGGTCGCCCCGACCAGGGTGACGTCGCCGCGCTCGACGAAGGGCAAGAAGCCGTCCTGCTGGGCGCGGTTGAACCGGTGGATCTCGTCGACGAAGAGCAGCGTCGACTGGCCCATCCGGCGGCGCTGGCGGGCCGCCTCGAAGGCCTTCTTCAAGTCGGCGACGCCCGAGAAGACGGCCGAGAGCTGGTCGAACTCATAACCGGCCGCCGCGGCGAGGAGACGGGCGATGGTCGTCTTGCCCGTCCCGGGTGGGCCCCAGAGCACCATCGAGCTGAGCCGGTGGGCCTCGGCCATCTTGCGGATGGGGCCCTCGGACCCGAGCAGGTGGTCCTGGCCGACGACCTCGTCGAGCGTGCGGGGCCGCAGCCGGTCGGCGAGCGGCGCCGGCGCCTCGGGGGTGATCCCGGCCGCCTCGAACAGATCGCTCACGCCTCGACCCTACGGGGCGCCCGGGGCGCGCGTCCTCGCCCGGGACGCGGCGGGGTCATTTTGGATTTTTTTTTTTGATGGAAGCCCCTCG
>JAKABC010000163.1 GCA_021802025.1 Actinomycetes bacterium | reverse complement strand
GAGACGAGCCCCGACTACGACGAGCGCCAGCGCGCCGCCCTCGCCTACGCCGAGGCCATCACCTGGCGGCTCAACCCCGACGACGCCTTCTGGGAGCGACTCCGCCGCCACTTCTCCGACGAAGAGTTGGTCGAGCTCGCCGGGTTCATCTGCCTCACGATGGGCCAGCAGAGCTGGATCCGCCTGCTCGACCTCGGCCACCACCAGGTGCTGTCGGGAACGCGCGCCGGCCTCGCCGAGGGCGTCGCGCCACCGTCCTAACCGGCGGACTCCCCGGCCCGACGCAGCGTCCGGCGCGCGTGGGCGACGAGGGGGCCGTCGACCATCACGTCGTCGACCCGCACGACCCCGCCGGCGTCCGCCGACGCCGCGAGCACGCGACGCGCGAAGGCGAGCTCGTCGTCCGTGGGACGGTAGGCCTCGCGCACGATTCCCACCTGGCGCGGGTGCACGCACGGCGTCGCGTCAAAGCCCATGGCCGCCGCGTCTCTCGCCTCGGCCAAAAGTCCCGCCTCGTCGTCGAAGGCCACGTGCACCGTGTCGAGGGCCACGACCCCGGCGACGCGCGCGGCGAGCAGGGTGCGGGCCCGGGCGTAGCGGCTGACGTCACTGAGCGCGCCGTCCGAACCCCGGCTCGCGGTTCCCCCGAGGCCGGCCGCCAGGTCCTCGGCCCCCCACATGAGAGCGACCACGTTGGGCGCCGCGGCGATCTCCTCCACCCGGCTCAGACCCACCGGGGTCTCGCACAGCGCCACGACGCGCCACGGCGCGAGTGAGGCCACCTCGGCGGCCGACTCGGTCTTGGCGAGCATGACGACGCTCGTCGCGCAACTCTCGAGCGCCTCGCGGTCGAGCGCGTGCTCGGGTGAGCCGACCGGGTTCACCCGCACGATGAAGCGCTCGGGCGGCGCCTCGAGGGCGGCCAGCGCCGCGCGGGCGAGCGCGCGCCGCGCGGGCGCGACCCCGTCTTCGAGGTCGAAGATGGCGAGGTCGCTGGACTCGATCGCCCGGGCGAAGCGCTCGGGACGGTCGGCCGGGCAGAAGAGCCACGCCGGACCCGGCGAGAGCCAGCTCACTCCTCGACCTCGGGCGCGAGACGCACCAGCATCGTCCGACGACAGCGCGCGACGAGGACCCCCTCTTGGTTGAGCCCGCGGTGCTCGACCTCGACCACGCCCTCGCCCGGGCGAGAGCGCGAGAGCCGCTTCGCGAGCACCGTCGACTCGGCGTAGAGGGTGTCGCCCACCCTCACCGGGTGGGGGAAGGCGACGTCGGTGAAGCCCAGGTTGGCGACCAGCGTGCCGAGCGTCAGCTGGCCCACCGAGAGGCCCACGAGCGTCGAGAGGGTCCACATCGAGTTCACGAGGCGCTCGCCGAAGGACTGGCCGGCCGACCAGGCCGCGTCGAGGTGGAGGGGCTGGGTGTTCATCGTCAGGGTCGTGAAGAGGACGTTGTCGGCCTCGGTGGCGGTGCGCCCGGGACGGTGGCGGTAGGTGACGCCCTCGTCGAGCTCCTCGAACCACCGCCCGCGCTGCTCGATCGACCGCTGTGTGTCGCCCACGACGCCTCCTTCGACTCGGGTCTAGACCAGTCCTAGTCGCTCGCGCGCCCCCGACGGGCCCTATCGCCTCCGGTTACCGGCCAGAACCCGCGCGACGGCCTCGCGCGGCGAAAGTGGCTACATTGCACGGATGGACGAGCCGACCGAATCGAACGCCCGCCCGAGCTCCGCGCTCGACACGGTCATGGGCCGGCTCATCGTGGGGCTCGAGTACGGGGTCGTCCTCGCGTTGTGGGCGCTGTCGGCGGTCATCCTGATCCACTCGGTCGTCCAGTTCGTCCAGCACCGGGCGGGCTTCCCCGAGCTGACCATCCAGGCCATCGACGGCGTGCTGGTCGTGATCATCGTCCTCGACATCGCCTACACCGTGCTCGGCCAGCTTCGCTCGGCGGTGATCCCGGTGCGGCCCTTCCTCTACATCGGGATCCTCGCGGGCGTGCGCGACATCCTCAGCGCCTCGGCCCACCTGAGCTTCGGGGGACCGCTCTCGAACCGCGACTACGACCACACCCTGGTCGCCCTCGGGGTGGGGCTCGGGGTCGTCTTTATCTTGGTGCTCGGCCTCTTCATCCTGGGCCGCAGCGGCCACCAGGACCCCTGAGGCCCCGGACGGAGGCCTCTTCGCGCCGCCACCTAGAAGGCCGTCGTGTCCACCGCCAGCGGCCGCCACGGCCAGTCGGTGGGCGCGCCCTCCTCGGCCACCACCCGATTGGCGATCGTGCCGACGCCCTCCACCTCGACCTCGATGAGGTCGCCGGGCCGCAGCCACACCGGCGGGGTGCGCGCGAAGCCGACGCCCCCCGGGGTGCCCGTGGCGATGACGTCGCCGGGGCGCAGCGTCGTGAAGCTCGAGAAGTACTCGACGGCGCGCGCGACGTCCACGATCATCGTCGAGGTGCGCGCGTCTTGCATCACCTCGCCGTTCAGCCGTGAGCGGATCGCGACGTCGGTGATGTCCACCTCGTCGACCGTGACGACCTCGGGGCCGATGGGCATCGTCCCCTCGAAGTTCTTGCCCGGGGTCCACTGGGTCGCCCTGCGCTGCCACTCCCGGGCCGAGCCGTCGTTCATCGCGGCGTAGCCCAGGATCGCCTCGCCGGCGTCGCGCGCGCGGATGTAGCGGCCGCCCCGGCCGATCACGACCGCGACCTCGGCCTCGTAGTCCAGCCGCTCGCTGAGCGCCGGGGCGACGAGGTCGTCGAAGGGGCCGAGAAGACTGCCCGGGCCGCGCACGAACGACTCGGGCCAGGTCGGCACGTCGCGACCGCCCTCGAGGGCGTGCTCGGCGTAGTTCACCCCGAGACAGAGCACCCGCGGCGCCTCGGGAGTCGCCGGGCCGATGCGCTCGGGCGCCACCGCGACGCCCTCGCGCTCACTCGCCCGGCGCGCCGCGGCGCCCACCGCGTCACCCACGGCGAGCAGTCCGGCGAGCGTCGCCAGGCGAGCGTCGTCGGCGGCGTCGGCGAGGTCGACGTAGCCGCTCGCCCCGCGCACGTGCAGGCGCAGCCCCCGCTCGGTGCGAATCGAGGCCAGGCGCACGGTGCTCCCTCCGGGTGGGCCACGCACCGACGGGGTATCGGGCGGTGCGCAGCACTCTAGGGAGGCGCCGCGCGCCGCGTCAACGACCGGGCCCGACGCCCGCGCGGGCCTAGCGCTCGAACTCCTCCTCGCGGTACTCCGCGGGGTTTACCGCCTCGCCGGTCTCGCGCGCGCGCAGCTCCACCCGGCGGATCTTGCCGCTGATGGTCTTGGGCAGCGTCGCGAACTCGAGGCGCCGGACCCGCTTGAAGGGGGCGAGCCGCTCGCGCGCGAAGGCCAGGATCTCACCGGCCAGCTCGCGGCTCGGCTCGTGACCCGGCGCCAGGGACACGTAGGCCTTGGGCACGGAGAGGCGCAGGGCGTCGGGGGCGGGCACCACGGCGGCCTCGGCGACGGCCGGGTGCTCGATGAGCACGCTCTCGAGCTCGAAGGGGCTGATGCGATAGTCGCTCGACTTGAAGACGTCGTCGGCCCGCCCGATGTAGGTGATGTAGCCGTCGGCGTCGCGGTGGGCGACGTCGCCGGTGTGGTACCGCCCCCCGGCCGTGGCGCGCTCGTTGAGGTCGTCGTTGGGCCCGAGGTCGGCGTGGTAGGCGGTCATGAGCCCGACCGGGCGGGACTCGCCCAGGCGCACGCAGACCTCGCCGTCGTCGCCGGGCTCCCCGGTCACCGGGTCGACGAGGTCGATGACGAAGCCCGGCGCCGGCCGGCCC
>JAKABC010000162.1 GCA_021802025.1 Actinomycetes bacterium | reverse complement strand
GCCCGGGCCCCGCGGGGTCCCCGTGGTGCGAGTCCTCGCGCCAGGGATGAAGACGATGGTGGGCCGCGACGACCCGAGATGGCCCCGCGTGACCCGCGCGGCGCCGCCGCGGGTACGACCACCCCAGGGGGACGCGTCGAACCGGGCACGCGTGCTCGAACACCGTGATGCGCTCCCGGCACCCGCTCTCGGTGGGGGAACGGTTCGTCGCCACGGCCCGGGGGACCTGGGTGGAGCGGGAGTCGGCGGAGAGTCGCGAGCTCGCGAACGTGCCTACCGTGGTCCACTCGAGGGGACTCAGGACAGTCGGAGCGGGTGACGGGAATCGAACCCGCATAGCCAGCTTGGAAGGCTGGAGCTCTACCATTGAGCTACACCCGCGGGTGCATCGCGCTGGCCAGTCTAGGGCCGCCGGTACCGTGGCGGGGTGGGTGCGACCCTCTACCAGCGCGTCGGTGGCGAGACCTTCTTCGTCGACCTCGTCGACGCCTTCTACGACGTCGTCGAGGGCGACGCGCTGCTGCGTCCGATGTACCCCGAGGACCTCACCGACTCGCGCCGCCACCTCGCCCTGTTCTTGATCCAGTACTGGGGCGGGCCGCGCACCTACCAAGACGAGCGGGGACATCCCCGTCTGCGGCTGCGCCACGCGCCCTTCGCGGTCACGGGAGAGGCCCGCGACCACTGGCTGGCCGCGATGACGGCCGCGCTGGGGGCGGTGCGCAGCCGCCTCGACGAGGCCGACTACCTCGAACTGCGCGACTACCTCGCGGGCGCGGCCGCTCAGCTGCGCAACGCGTAGCGGCGGAATCGGCCCTGGCCGAGGGCGGCGCCGAGCAGCACGAGCGCCCCGCCGACGGGCTCGTACCACGCGAGGGGCTCGCCGAGCACCACGACGCCCGCCACGACGGCCACCACCGGGGTCAGGTAGGTGACGGTGCTCGCCACCGCGCTGCCGGCCGCGCGCTGGACTCTGAAGTTCCACACGTACGCGAGCCCACTGCCGAGGGCCCCGAGGGCGACGACGCTCGCGAGCGCGCGGGGACTCGCCGCGTGCCCGTTCAGGCCGTGCAGCGCGAAGAGGGGCGCCAGGGTCGCGGTGGCGAGGATCAGCTGGGCGGTCGCCATCGAGACCGGCGAGAGGCCGCGGCCGAGGAGGTGGCGGCGCGTGTAGGGGAAGGAGACCCCGTAGAGGGCGACGGCCGCCCCGAGCGCGAGGACGGCCCACCACGGGTTCGGCCCGAGCCCGCGCCACACGCCGAGGACGACGAGCACCCCCACGAGCCCGAGTCCGAGGCCGGCGACCTGGTGGGCGTGGACGGGCTCGTCGCGGAAGACGGCCACGATGAAGAACAGCGTCGTGAGCGGGGTCAGCGCGTTGACGATCCCCGCGACGACCGACGTGACACGGGTCTCGGCCACGGCGAAGAGGATCCCGGGCACGACGTTGAGGGTCAGAGAGACCACCCAGAGGTGTCCCCATACGGCCGGTTCACGCACCCAGCGCTCGCGCCGGGCGAGGGAGAGGGCGAGCAGCGTGACCGCCCCCAGGGCGCAGCGCACGAAGGCCACCCCGAAGGGGGCGAGGAAGCCGAGGGACTCTTTGATGAAGAGGAAGGAGCAGCCCCAGGTGACCCCGAGGGCGAGGTAGGACCAGAGCCACGAGCGCCGCGCCACCGCCGGAGGTTACACAGTGCGCGCGGGGGTCACTCGGACTCCTTACGCTAGGGACGTGGGTCGACGTGACCGGTGGCGAGACGACGAGCGCAGGGTGATCTCGGTCACCCCGATCGCCGTGGGGGTCGCCTGGCCGACGCTCTTCACCCTCGTGACCGGCGCCCTCATCCTCGAGGCCGGTCACCGCTTCGCCCTCGTGCACAAGGTGAGCGACGTCGCGCTGCTCGTGGGCGTGGTGCCCCCCGCGGTCGTGGCCCTGGCGCGGATTGTGCGCTGGCGCTCCCACAAGATCCACCTCACCGACCGGCGGGTCCTGGTCGAGGGTGGGGTCCTCAACCACTACGAGTTCTCGGTCGAGCTCGCCGACGTCTTCGCGACCCGGGTCGTCCAGAGCGTGCGCGAACGCGTCGTGCGCCGGGGCGTGGTCGTGCTCGAGACCGTCGGAGGGGGACCGGTCGAGCTCGGACGGGTCCGTCAGCCGGCCGCGCTCTGTCGGCTCATCGACGCCGAGCGCAGCGCGCAGCGCCCGCCCGTGCCCTTCGACGCGGTCTACACCTTCGACGAGCCCGACCCCTTCCCCGGCGAGATGCGTCCCGAGGTCTTCCCCCGGCGGTCGAGATTCGTCTAGACCACTACGGTGGCGAGGTGACCACCCGGTACCGCTGTACGGCCTGTGGCAACCTGACCCGCTTCGACGTCGTCGAGACGACCTCGGTGCGCGCCTTCTATCACTACAGCGTCGGGGGCGATCTCAGCGTGGAGGAGCCCGAGGTCGTGGCCCGCGCCGTGGAGTCGGTCACCTGTCGCTGGTGCGGCCACGGTCGCCAGGTCGAGGTCCTCGACGAGGCGTGAGCCCGACCTCGTTCGACCCGCCGCGCCCGCGCCGGGTGCCCACGTATCTGGAGGACGTGCGCGGAGCTTCCGTCGAGATCACGAGCACCACCCTGGTCGCCGTCGTGAAGCCCGCCTGTGAGGGCTGTCGCGCCTTCACCCACGGTGACCTCGGGCCCCTCGCGAGCCTGCCGATCGTGCTCGTGAGCGCTATCGCGGGCCCCGACTGGGACGACGCCGCGCGCGCGGTCCTGGTGGCCCCCGAATGGGTCGAGTCGTCGGGGGTGCGCGGCGCCCCGCACTACGTGCTCGTCGACGCTACGGGCCGGGTGCTGACCGAGGGCGTGCTCTTCAGCGCGGACCAGGTGGCCGCGGAGATCGCCGGCCACCTGCGCTGACGTCACAGCCCCCCACGAGTATGGGCCGGTCGGAAAGCGAGGGACCATGGGCCAGGAGTTCGAGATCACGATCAGCTGCGAGGCGTGCGTGCGCCGCTCGACGCCGGACTGCGCCGAGTGCCTGGTGAGCTTCGTGCTCGACGAGACCCCCGAGGAGCTCACCCTCAGCGCGTCTGACGCCCGGGTCTTCGACCTCTTCAGCGCCGAGGGGCTCGTCCCCACCCTCAAGTACCGCTCCAGAGAGGCGAGCGGTCGCTAGGGCTCGGTAGCGTGGTGGGAGTGGCCCGCCACCTGCTCGTCACCAACGACTTCCCCCCCAAGACCGGCGGCATCCAGAACTACCTCTACGAGCTCTGGCGCCGGCTCGAGCCCGGCCGGGCCGTCGTGCTGAGCGCGAGCTCGCACTCCGACGCGGCGGCCTTCGACGCATCGAGTGGGGTCGTGGTCGAACGGGTCGCCGCGCGCACCCTCTACCTGCCGACCCGACGGACCCGCCGAGCGGTCGAGGCGGCGATCGCCCGGCACCGGCCCGACCTCGTCCTGCTCGACCCGGCCTGGCCGCTCGGGATGATCGGCCCGCGACTCTCGGTGCCCTACGGCGTCGTGGTGCACGGGGCGGAGGTGACGATCCCGGGCCGGCTGCCCCTGGTCGCCTCGTCGCTGCGCCGCGTGCTCTCGCGCGCCACCGTGGTGGTGGCGGCCGGCGAGTACGTGGCGCGCGAGGCGTGGCGCAACGCCGCCGAGCGGCTCGCCCCGGTCCTCGTCGTCCCCCCGGGGGTTGACGTCGAGCGCTTCACTCCGCTCTCGCCCGAGGAGCGCCGCGCCGCGCGCGCCGAGCTGGGGCTCGACGAGGACGACCTGGTCGTGGTCTCCTACTCGCGACTCGTCCCGCGCAAGGGCATGGACGTGCTCATCCGCGCGAGCGC
>JAKABC010000161.1 GCA_021802025.1 Actinomycetes bacterium | reverse complement strand
CGCTTCTTTCCAGCACGACGATCTCGGCGTCGTCGAGGAGGCGGCGCAGGCGGGCCGCGGCGGACATACCGCCGGCCACGCCACCGATGACGAGCGCGCGCACCGCTATCAGGCCAGGCTCAAGAAGAGCTTCTGGAGTCGGTCGGCCAGCGCGGAGGACTCGGCGGTGCTCTCGGCGAGGCACTCGCGCATGCTCGTGGTGAGCATCGTGAAGGCCGCGGTGTTCACGGCCTTGGAGACGGCCGCGATCTGGGTCACGATCTCCTCGCAGTTGCGCCCCTCTTCGATCATGCGCACCACGGCGCCGATCTGGCCCTGGGCCCGCTTGAGCCGCGTGGCGATGGCGCGCACCTGGTCGGCGTCGCGCAGCGGCCCCGGCCCCGGAAGCGCCGTTACGCTTCCCTTCTTGCGTTCGGTCATCGCTGGCTCCTCGATCCTCGCTCGTCGGGCGGCGCGGCTCCGCACCGTCCTCCGGCGCCCTTCTTTATACCCCCCAGGGTATCAGGGATCGTCGCCCTCGTGCCGTCGGGAGGGTCGGGTCGCCGTCAGGCGCGCTCGTCGCTCCGGCCGCCCGGACCCGGCGGCCACTGGGCGACGAGCGAGTAGCGGTCGCCGCGGATCAGGCTGCGGCGCCACTCAAGGGGGAGCTCGCCCACGAGGGCGAGTCGCTCGATGGAGAAGGCGGCGACCCGCGGGGGCAGGCGCAGCAGCCGGCGCTCGGCCGTCTCGGGCACGACCGGGCGGATGCGCTCCTCGCCACCGGTGATGCGCAGGCCGCAGTGCTCGACGAGCAGTTCGTAGAGCCCGCCCGAGGAGAGGTCGGCCTCGAGCAGCCCGCCGGCGAGGTCCCCGCGCAGCGAGGACCGGTCCCAGGCGATGGGCTCGGCCCCGGCGAAGCGGAGCCGTTCGATGTAGACGACCTCGTCGCCAATCCCGAGGCCCAGGTGCGCGGCGTCCTCGGTCGTGGCCGGTCGGCGCTGGGCCGCGAGGACCTCGCTGCGCTCCTCGATGCCCCCCGCGCGCACCGTCGTGGCCAGGCTGTAGAGGGAGTGGAGGGGCTGTTCGAGGACCGGGGGGGTCACCGAGGAGCCCCGGCCCCGCTGGCGCACGACGAGTCCGTCGGCCGCTAGGCGGCGCACGGCCTCGCGCACGGTCTGGCGGCTGATGCCGTAGGTCCGAGTCAGCTCCTCGTCGGTGGGGAAGCGCTCGGTGAACTCGCCGTCGAGCAGCCGTCGGCGCAGGTCCTCGGCCGTCTGGGCCCAGAGGGGCAGGGGGCTCGAGCGGTCCAGCGCGCTCGCCATCACGCCCCCGCGAGGAAGAACGATCCGACCAAGACGGCGAGGACGAACAGCGTGACGAGGGCCATCGGCGTGTCCTTCTCGTAGGCGAAGGAGATCACCCCGACGGCCACCCGCAGCACCGGGGTGAGGATCAGGATCAATACCCCCAGCACCACGATCCCGCGGCCCTCGCCCGAGGCCAGGGCGCGCCCGAGTGCGCCAAAGGAGTGCGGGAAGGACGTGGTGGCCGAGGTGAGCGCCCGGTACGAGACGGGCCCGTCGAGCCTCACCCAGGACCCGTGGTGGGCGAACATCAGCCCGAGCCCGACGGCGATGACGAGGACGCTCGCCACGACCCCGACGCGCAGCACCAGGCTGATCGCGAGCTCGACCCGGTGGACCTTGGCGGCCATGCGGCGCGCCTCGTCGGGGGTGAGCGCGCGGCGGGCGCCCGAGCGCTCGAGTCCGGCGAGGGGGACCTCCTCGGCGGGCCCGGGGGCGGGACCGGTGGGGGGGCGCGGCGTGTCGCTCACGAGAGGAACCCCTTCTGGAGCATCTCGAGCGAGATGACCACGAGGACCACGACAAAGAGTATCCGGATGGTCTTGCTCGCGGTCCGACCGAGGATCCGCGCGCCGACCGTCGCCCCGAGCAGGACCCCGGCCGCCACCGGCGCGGCGATGATCGGGTCGATCTGACCGCGGATGAAGTAGACGCCGGCGCTGGCCGCGGCCGTCACCCCGATCATGAAGTTGCTCGTCGCCGAGGAGACCTTCATCGGCAGGTGCATGGCGCTGTCCATGGCCGGCACCTTGAGCGCCCCCGAGCCGATGCCCAGCAGGGCGCTCACCAGGCCCGCGGCGTACATGATGGAGAGTCCCAGCTTCGTGCCGACGACCTTGTAGGCGATCTCGCGCCCCTCGGCGAGGTCGTGGTAGGAGCCGTGCAGGTTGAAGTAGTTGGCGATCCGGTCGTTCGACACCGTGAGCGGCGCGTCCACGTGCCGGCGCCGGAAGGTCGTGACCGAGGAGTAGGCCAGGATGAGCCCGAAGAAGACGAACAGGAACCTCGCGGGCAGGAGCGTCGTGAGGTAGGCCCCGGTGAGCGCCCCGGTCGTCGTGGCGACCTCGAGGAACATCCCGGCGCGCAGGTTGGCCATCCGGTCCCGGACGTAGGCCGCCGCCGCGCCGCTCGAGGTGGCGATCACCGAGACGATGCTGGCCCCGATGGCCAGGCGGATGTCCACGTGGTAGAGCAGCGTGAGGACCGGGACGATCACGACCCCACCCCCGAGGCCGACGAGCGACCCCAGGACCCCCGCCGCCACCGAGATGAGGGCTAGGGAGACCACGAAGTCGAGTGGCGTCACGGGCCAATTGTACGTACATTCGTTCTTATCGTCAATCCAGGGCCGACGGATGGGTCAAGGTGCCGGATCGCGAGGTTGGAGGTATCCAGTTCGATGGAGAAGCCCTAATCAGACGATGTGCGGTGGGTGCCGGGGGTGCTCTTTGCGGCGTCTCCGAATGTGTGAAGTTGGCGGCCCGACCTAGTCCCTGCTCTTTGGTCGCGATCGCCACTCCACTAGCGCTGCCATGGCCTCGTTCCAGGTCATCTCGGCGACCGTATCCACTGACAAGCCCGCACCGGTTGTCAGGTCGCTGACAAGCCATTCGGGAACTTCCCTGGCGGGTGGCGCCTCCTCACTCTCCTGGATGAGTAACTCAAACCTGGCCGCAATCTCCCGAAGGGCCTGCGTCCGCGGACTCTCCGGAAGGGCCGCCACGCGCGCGGACATCTCCTTGTACACCTCATCGTCACTGCGTGCGCCGACGGCCCACACCTCGGCGACGTCGACGATCACGGATCCCGCGTCGTCGAAGGTAACTCGCCAGACGATTCTCCAGTCTCGGGCGCCCACAGTGAGTTTGCGCCACCCCTGCAGTTCCTTGTGCAAGGGTCGACCAGCTTGCGGATCACGTTCTAGGAGGAGGAGCTTCTTCAGGGCCCAACGCCAGGCATTCCGGTTGGACTTCTTGAGGGATTCGAGATCGTTGATCGCCGGATCCGTGAGGCGCACCTCGACGCGCACCGCTTCGGGATGCCGGCCGGACCGCCGCGTCGTACGACCCGGCGCTGAAGCCTCGTCATCCGTCGGCCTCCCGGTGCTCACTCGAGGCCAGTTGCCAGATCCTCGTCCAACTCGGCCTCAAGAACCGCGCGATCCAACCCAAAGCGCCCGAAGACGTCAGAGAGCGTGTGCCGCACCCCGTCGTCGGTCGCCGCCCGCGTCAGCACAATCCCCAGGTCGCGGAGGTCTCGCGCGGCATCTCTGAGCATCTCGAGGCGCTGCACCCCGATAACTGCTGCGACGGGCTCGTGCCTGCGTTCGAGCACCACGACGCCGCCGATCTCGGCGTCGCGAACGAGGGACGACACGCCCCTGGCTGACGCATCAGTGATCGATAGGGCGTAACTCTCAGGAGAGGCCATAGGTAAAACTATACAGATTTCTACATAGATTGCAAGCAGGCCGCCAGGGAGGATGGAGGACCCGCCCT
>JAKABC010000160.1 GCA_021802025.1 Actinomycetes bacterium | reverse complement strand
GGGGTCCCTCAGAGTGGGCGACGGATCTCGGGATAGATCGAGGTGAGACAGCGCGTCAGGGCGTCGCGGAACTGGCGACGCTCGTCGCAGCCGAGGGTGGCGAAGATGCGCCCCTCGAGCTCGTCCATGCGACGGTCGCACTTGGTGAGGACGCCCAGCCCGCGCCGGGTGACGGCGATGCCGAGCACGCGGCGGTTCGCCGTGGTGGGGGTGCGGGTGACCAGCCCGTTGCGCTCGAGGATGAGGATCATCTCGTAGCAGGCCTGGGGGCTCACGAAGCTCCGTCGGGCGAGTTGGGCCGAGGACATGCCCGGGTTTCGCACGAGCACGCTGAGGGCCGTGTACTGGATGGGGGTGAGACCGAACTCGCGGGTGATGTCGTCCATGGCGATCCGAATCGCCCGCTCGAGCTGCTTGACCAGGTACGTCAGACGGGCCTGGGGAGGGTCACCCGCGGCGGTCGTCGTCGGTCGGGCCACGGCCCGAGCGTACCAACCGGCGCTCCCCGGGCCGGGGAGGTTGGGCCGCTTGTGGGCGGTCCTGGTATCAGGTACCTTGCTACACGCGGCACACCGACGCCGCCGGTCGAGCGACCGTGGAGGGGGGGCGCATGGCGGAGTCCGAGGCGACGGTCTGGACGACGGCGAAGGGGACGGTGCGCGTCGAGGTCGATGACGGCATTGGGTGGCTCTCGTTCAACCGGCCCGAGAAGCGCAACGCCATGAGCCCGACGCTCAACGTCGAGATGACCGAGTCCCTCGAGCGCCTCGAGGCTGACGACCGGGTTCGGGTCGTCGTCTTGACCGGCGCGGGGGAGTCGTGGTCGGCCGGGATGGATCTGAAGGAGTACTTCCGCGACGTCGACCAGGCCCCGGCCCACGTCCAGACGCGAGTGCGGCGAGAGAGCGCCGAGTGGCAGTGGCGTCGACTCATCAACTACCCCAAGGCGACCATCGCCATGGTGAACGGCTGGTGCTTCGGCGGGGCCATCACGCCCCTGGTGTGCTGCGACCTCGCCATCGCGGCCGAGGACGCGGTCTTCGGCCTCTCCGAGGTTAACTGGGGCATCCCGCCGGGTGGACTGGTCAGCCGCTCGCTGGCCGAGACGGTCTCGACCCGCGACGCCCTCTGGTTGATCATGACCGGTGAGCCGATCGACGGCGTGCGGGCCGCCGAGATGCGCCTGGTGAACGAGGCGGTACCTCGCGAGCGCCTGCGCGAGCGCACGATCGAGGTGGCCCACAAGCTCGCCGCGGTGAGCCCCTCGGTGATGCGGGCCGCCAAGGGCGGGTTCCGAAAGTCCCGCCTCATGGCCTGGGACGACGCCGAGGAGTTCCTCTACGCCAAGTTCGACCAGGGGATCCTCACCGACCCGGAGCGGTCCAAGCAGCGCGGCCTCGAGGGCTTCCTCGATACGAAAAGCTTCCGGCCCGGGTTGGGCGCGCAGGCCGACCAGGCCCGTGGGGACTGAACCGGCGCCTCGCACACGGGTCGACCCCGTCGCCCTCGGGCGCCTGCTGCGGCCGCGGTCGGTGGCGGTGGTGGGCGCCTCGGACGTGGCGACCTCGGTCGGGGGCGCGCCACTGGTGCTGCTCGAGCGCTTCGGCTTCACCGGCGAGGTCTACCCCGTGAGCCCGTCGCGCGAGTCCATCGGCGGTCGGACCTGCCTGCACTCGATCGACGAGCTGCCCGTCGGGGTGGACGCGGCGATCCTGGCCATCCCCCGTGCCGCCGTCCTTGGTGCTCTGGAGGCCCTCAGCCGGCGCGGCACGGGTGGTGCCGTGGTCTTCTCCTCGGGCTACGCCGAAACCGGACCCGGCGGAGGCGATGACCAGCGCGCCCTCGCGGCCTTCGCGCGCGAGCACGGCCTCGCCCTAGCGGGTCCGAACTGCCTTGGGCTCGTCAACTTCGTCGACCGCGTGCCGCTCACCTTCGGCGACGCCTCGCCGAACCGGCGGACCCGCCCCCGGGGCCTCGCGATCGTCGCCCAGAGCGGTGCGATGACCCTCGCGCTGACCTACGCGGCGATGGCCAAGGACGTCACGGTCACCTACGCCGTCTCCACCGGGAACGAGGCGGTTATCGGGATCGAGGACTACCTCGACGCGCTCGTCGACGACGACGCCACGGCCGTGGTGGCGATGCTGGTCGAGCAGATTCGCCAGCCCGGGGAGTTTCTTGCGGCGGCTCGGCGGGCTCGCGAACGCGGGGTCGAGGTCATCGTCGTGCACCTCGGGCGTGGCGAACGCGCTCGAGCGGCGTCGATCACCCACACCGGGGCTCTGGCGGGCGACTACGCGGCGACGCGTGCGGTCCTCTCGGCCGAGGGCGTCGTGGTCCTCGAGTCGATCGACGAGTTGATCGACCTCGCTGACGTCCTGACCAAGTGCCCGACGCCCCGTGGACGCGGCATCGGCCTGGTTACCGACTCGGGCGCGATGAAAACTTTTTCGCTCGACCTCGGCGACGCGTGGGGGCTCTCGCTCGCCACGTTGAGCGAGGGGGCCACCCGCGCCCTGGCGGCTGAGCTCCCCCCGTTCGCGGTCGCGGAGAACCCCGTCGATATCACCGCGTCGGGCCTGAATGACCCCAGCCTCTACGCGCGGGCGACGACGGTCTTGCTCGACGCGCCCGAGGTGGCCGGGGTCGTGCTCGCGGTGATGCCCGGTTCGCCCCTTCAGGGCGCCCAGCAGATCGGCGCGCTGGTGCCGGCGATTGCGGGGGCGCCCAAGCCGGTGCTCTACACGATCATGGGCGGGGACTGCGCCCTGCCCGAGGAGAACGTGCTCACGATCCTCGACGCCGACGTGGCGCTCTTTCGCTCCCCGGAGCGGGCGCTGCGGGCACTGGGCCGCCTGGTGGACCTGGGCGAAGCAAGACGCGCTCGAGCCGCGCGCGAGCCCGCTGTCCCCGGCGTGGCCCTGCGCGTGGGCGACGGGGCACTGATGAGCGAGCGTGCGGCTAAGGGGCTCCTCGCGCAAGTCGGGATCGCGGTTCCGGCGAGCCATCTCGTGGGCGACCTCGCCGGCGCACGCGACGCGGCGGCCGCGTTGGGCTATCCGGTCGTGCTCAAGGTCTCCTCCGCCGACATCGTGCACAAGGCCGCGATCGGGGGCGTGGCCGTCGTCGGGGAGCCGTCGGACCTCGCGGTGGCCTTCGACGGGTTACTCGCTCGGGTCCGGGCCTCGGCCCCGGGAGCCCGCGTTGAGGGGGTCCTCGTCGAGGAGGCGCTCAGCGGTGGTGTCGAGGCGATCGTGAGCGCCCGGCGAGACCCGACGTGGGGGGTGGTCACGGTCGTGGGCTCGGGCGGGGGGACTGTCGAGTCGATCCGCGACGTCGCCGTCGTGGGCGCCGCGGCCGGGCGGGCCGAGGTCCGGCGCGCCTTGGAGGGACTGCGACTCGCTGGGACCCTGGTCGGTGGGGACGTGGTCCTAGACGTGGAGGCGCTCGTCACGACGGTGACGGTGCTCGCGCGTGCGCTCGAAGCGAGCGACGAACTGGACGAAATCGAGCTCAACCCCGTGCTCGTGCGTGCCGAGGGCTGCGGCGTCGTGGCCCTCGACGCCGTGATCGTCCTGCACGCGCACCCGGTGTAACGCCCAGAGTCTCTGATCTCGGGCCGTCCCCTCGGCCCTTCGCCCAGTGGGTGCGCAAGGACGCCAGCGGGGACAGCGAAGGCGCAGGGGTAGACTGGTGCGTGGCTCCCGCAAAACCCCCTCGACGACCCGGTCCTCCGCGCCCCTCGAGCGGCACGGGTCGGACCGGACGCCCGGCGGGTTCCTCGGGGGGGCGCCCCGCCCGTCCCTCGAGCGGCCCGCGCCGTCCCTACGAGTCACGCGACAGCCGACCGGCCCGCCCCTACGACGAGCGACCCCGCGGTCCTCGTGACGCCGAT
>JAKABC010000013.1 GCA_021802025.1 Actinomycetes bacterium | reverse complement strand
GTTCAGGTCTCCGACGAGCTGCTCGAGGATGTCGCGGATCGAGACCACGCCGGCCACCCCGCCGTGCTCGTCGAGCACGAGCGCGAAGGTGCGCCGTTGGGCGCGCATCTCTCGAAGGCTCTCGAGCAGGTCGCGCGTCTCGGGCAGCATGAGGGGCCGGCGGATCTTGCGGGCGATCTCGTCGGCGTCGGGCAGGGCGACGCCCGGTGCCCGCTTGGTCGTCGAGGAGCGGAAGAGGTCGTTGACGTACAGGATGCCGATCACGTCGTCGAGCTCCTCGTCGGCGACGACCGGGAAGCAGGAGTGTCCGGTGTCGCGCACCGCGTCGGCGACCGATTCGGGCGTGACCGGGAAGCTGAGGTAGGCGACGTCCACCCGGGGGGTCATCACGTCGCGCAACTCGAGCTCGCTGAGCTGGTCGACGCGGGCGTGGATCGCGGCGGCCTCGGGCGAGACGGGGCCGTGGTGCTCCCGAGTGGTCAGGCGTCGCCGGAGCCGGGCGAGGCCCGACGGGGGGTCGTCGCTACTCATCCAGGGCTGAGCCCGCCCGCACCGTCGCCGGACGCCACGCGTCGTCCTCGAAGGACTCGCCGGCGAGCAGGGCGCGCGAGGCCCGGCGCAGCGTCAGCGGGTCCAGGGGCTTCACGACGAAGCCATCGGCGCCGGCCCGGCGCGCGAGGAAGACGTCGGGGCGTCGGTCCACGATCACCAGGACCGGCACCGAGTCGCTCGCGCCGTAGGACTCGAGGTTGCGCAGCTCGTGGGTGATGGCGATCCCGCCCATGCGACCCACCTGCATATCGGTCACCACGAGGTCGACGTCCCCGTCGGCGACGAGCCCCACGGCCTCGGGGCCCGAGGTCGCCTCGACGACCTCGAGGTCCGGTCCGGCCAGGGCCGCCCCGACCTCGTGGCGCAGGGCCTCGACGTCGCTCACCACCAGGATGGTCGCCACGGACCCACTGTAATTGAGCGCTCGCAGACCCCCGGGGGAAGTGGCGCGGACCCCTTGTCAGGGCCCCGGGGCGTCGTTAGTGTCGTCCCGGGGGAGGGGGACACGGTGTCGATCATTGCCTGGGCCCGGGAGGCCGCCTGTCGGGGCGCCGAGGCCGCCCTCTTCTACCCGGCCGACCCGGCCGAGCACAAAGAGGACCGGCTCGAGCGCGAGGCGCTGGCCAAGCGGATCTGCGCGGGCTGCGTCGTGCGTGAGGAGTGCCTCCAGGCGGCCCTCGAGCGCCACGAGTCCTACGGGATCTGGGGCGGTCTCAACGAGGTGGAGCGCCGGGCGCTAACGCGCGCGTGAGGCCCAGCCGAGCTGGTACGGGCTGACCCGAGTCAGCACCACGAGCAGCGCGAAGGTCGTCAGGTGCACCATCGTGCAGTACTCGCAGATGTTGCCGATGAGGATGACCTCGGCGAAGACGAGCCAGAGGACGAAGCACATCGCGAGCACGACCAGCACGAAGCGCGCGACGTGGAGCCACCGCCAGGGTGAACGCCACGCGAGCGGTGAGTTGATTGCGGTCATGACGACGTAGTTCGCCACGCCCAGGTAGGCGACGGGGATACCCGCCACGTGGGACTCCGCGGAGGTCGTCACCTTCGCGCAGTTGATCACGCCGCTCGAGGAGCACACCAGCGCGCCGGGGTGCAGGTGGGTGTAGGAGAGGTAGATCGACAGGCCCAGCCCGATGAGGCTGAGGGCGAAGGTGGTGTACTCGGCCCAGCGCGGGACGCGCAGGTCCGAGCCGGTCACTTAAGACCCATCTTCTTCGCGGCTGCTCTCACCCCCGCGCTGGTGCAGACGCTCGCGGGCTGTCCACCGTCGATCGAGCAGATCGACGCGCTCTGGTAGTTGGCCGTCGCGATGATGGCCTGGGTGATGGGGTCCTGGGTGTTGGTGAGGCCCTGGGCGATCTGGTCGCGGGTGTTGCCGTCGAGCGCCGCGGGCGTGTAGCTCGAGCCCACGATCATGACCTGGTTGGCGAAGTCCACGAAGGGGTACGACTCGTTGTTCTGACAGGTCAGCCCGGTGATGTACTTACAGTTGTCGTACGTCTTGAACAGCGTGTTCTCCTCGGGGGAGAGCTTCTGGAAGGGCTGGTAGAAGGTCTTGGCGGCGTTGAGGTAGTTGGTGTACATCTCGACGCTGCGGAAGGCCACGTACTTCGAGTGGTAGCGCGCGCGCGCGAAGGTGAACGTCGGGGTGTTGGGGTAGACGTCCCCGGAGTAGCTCGCCATGTTGCCCAGCCCCGACCACGTCCCGAACCGGCTGAGCGCGATGATCGTCGCCCAGCGTTCGGCCGCGCAGTACGGGCAGTACTCGGCGCCCACGTAGAGGATCTCGGGGAGCTTCTTGCCGTTCTCGCTCACCGTCACGAAGGAGAGCTTCTTCATCACCTGGGGCGGCGCCACCCCGATCGCCGAGGAGTTCACCCCGACCGTGTTGAACACCGAGGCCGGGACCGTGGTGACCTGGCTCACCACGGCCGGGTTGGCCGGCTGGAAGGCCTGGGCGCCCGAGCCCGACGCGCCACCGCTGGTCACCTTGATGATCACCAGGGTCGCGACGACGACCACCACGAGTCCGACGGCGAGCCAGGTGAAGAGCCCGGCCGGCCGGCCGGCGCGGGCGCGCCCCTGGGGGCCCGGCCGTGGGCCGGGGCGGCGGGCCGCGGGCTTCTTGTTCGCCTGGTTCGTAGCCACGGTGCTCCTTTGCGACTCGGGGCACAAGGTTAGTGGACCCGTGCGCGAGTCCTGGAGGCGCGGGTGCGTCGGTAAGTTGATTCTTATGGACCTCCCGGTCGTGCGCCCGGCCTCGACGGTCCTGCCGCTGCGCGACGACGGGGGGCCCTACGAGGTCCTCATGCTCCGACGCAGCCCCCGCAGCGAGTTCGTCGCGGGGGTCTACGTCTTTCCCGGCGGGGCGCTCGACGCCGCCGACGCGTCGGCCGGCGAGCGGGTCGTGGGCTGGGACGTCTCACGGGCCCGGCGCCAGGGCTTCGACGACGGGGGCGTCGCCCACGTGGTCGCGGGCCTCCGTGAGCTCTTCGAGGAGGCGGGGCTCCTCGTCGCGCGCGACGCCGTGGGCCGGCCCCTCGTGCCCGACGCCGCCCGGCGGTCCCGGCTGGCCGAGCACCGCGCGCGGCTCAACGACGGCGCGGTCACGATCCGTGAGGTCCTCGAGGCCGAGGACCTCTACCTCGACGCGAGCGGGCTCGTCTACCTGGCCCACTGGGTCACCCCCGTGGGGCCGCCCCGGCGCTACGACACGCGCTTTTTCTGCGTGCGCGCCCCTTCGGGACAGCGGGCGGCCAACGACGAGGGCGAGACCGTCGACGAGTGCTGGATCCGCCCGGCCGACGCCCTCACCGCCTACGACGAGGGCCGCTTCGACATGGTCCTGCCCACCGTGTCGACGCTGCGCTCGATCGCGGGCCTCCCCTCGGTCGAGGCCGTGCTCGCGCACGCGCGCGGGATTGAGCGCGTGGAGCGGGTCGAGCCCAGGGTCGTCGAGCGCGACGGCGCCCTGGTCGTCGAGGCGCCGGGGATCGAGGCCACCATGGCCGCGCCCGAGGCCTGGCGCCGGGGTACCGACCCGGCCTAGGCGTCGCTAGCATGGTCGAGAGCGCCAAAGGAGGGCCACGATGACCACCCAGGTGAACCTGACCGAGAAGGTGACCGACCCGATTGTCCTGACCGAGGCGGCGGTCGCGAAGGTGGCCGAACTCATCGCCGCCGCCGGGGTCGACGAGCCCCTGGCCCTTCGCGTCGCGGTGAAGCCGGGCGGCTGCTCGGGCTTCAACTACGACATGTACTTCGACTCCGACGTCGCCGCCGACGACGTCAGCCGGGAGTTCTCCGGCGTGCGCGTCGTAGTCGACGCCCAGAGCGCCGAGCTGCTCAACGGCTCGACCCTCGACTACACCGACGCGCTCCAGGGCGCCGGATTCCACATCACGAACCCCAACGCGACGCGCACCTGCGGCTGCGGCAACTCGTTCAGCTAGTGGCCCGTCGGCCCTACGCGCTCTGGCGCCGGGCCGGCGACCTGGTCGTCGTCTCGGGCCAGCTCGGCACGATCCCCGGCTCCGATCCGCTCACCTTCGTCGAGGGGGGCGCCGCCGCGCAGCTGCGCCAGGCCCTCACCAACGGCCAGTCGGTCCTCGCCGAGGCCGGGGCCAGCCTGGCCGACGTGGTGAAGACGACCCTCTTTCTCACCGACATCGACCAGTTCGGGCCGTGCAACGAGGTCTGGCTGGAGTTCTTCGACGACCCGCTGCCGACCCGCAGCGCCTTCGCGGTGGCCGCCCTGCCCTACGGGGCCCAGGCCGAGGTCGAGTTCTGGGCCCACAAGCCCCTCTAGGGCTCGAACGCCGTCGCCAGGCCGAACTTGTAGCCGACCGAGCGCACCGTCTGGATCAGGTGGGCGTTCTCCTCGCCGAGCTTCGCCCGTAGCCGGCGCACGTGAACGTCGACCGTGCGCGCCCCGCCGTAGTACTCGTAGCCCCAGACGCGGTTGAGCAGCGTCTGGCGGGTGAAGACGCGGTTGGGGTTGGTGGCGAGGAAGCGCAGCAGCTCGTACTCCATGTAGGTCAGGTCCATCACCCGCCCGGCGATGGTGGCCTGGTAGGTCTCGAGGTTGATCGAGAGCGGTCCGTGGTCGACCCGGGCGGCGACCGACTCGTTGCCGGCCCGGCGCAGTCGGTGGCGCAGGCGGGTCGCGAGCTCGGCCACGTCGACCGGGGCCACCACGAAATCGTCAAAGAGGTCCTCGCGGAAGGTGAGGTCGTCGAGCTGGTAGTGGTCGATGACGAGCACGATGGGACCGACCGAGCGCTCGCGCTGGCGCAGCTGGCGACAGAGCCCCATCGCGTCCGCCAGGGGTAGCGCGGCGGCGTTGATCAGGGCCCCGGCGAAGCCGTCGGCCGGCTCGAGGGCCGCGACCTCGTTGAGTCGGGCCGACGCCGCCACGGCCGGGGTCACCCCGGTGACGTCGAAGGCCTTGCGCACGGGCCCCTCGCACGAGGGCACGCACAACACGACGTCGATCACAGCAGCGGTAGGTAGCGCTCGAGCTCGAAGGGGGTCACCTGGACGCGGTAGGCGTCCCACTCGGCCCGCTTGTTGCGCAGGAACCACTCGACCAGGTGGTCCCCGAGGGTCTCTTTGAGCAGCGCCGAGGACTCCATCACCGCCGCCGCCTCGGCCAGCGACTGGGGCAGGGGCGCGGTCGCCTCGTGCTCGGTGGGGAGCTCGTAGCCGCCCTCGACGCCGCGCAGACCGGCCGCCAGGATCACGGCGAAGGCCAGGTAGGGGTTGGCGGCCGAGTCGGGGGCGCGGTACTCGAGGCGCGTCGAGTCGAGCCGATCCTTCTTGACCGGGGGCACGCGCACCAGCGCGGCCGTGTCGTGACGGGCCCACCCCGCGGCGACCGGGGCCTCAGCCCCGGGCACCAGGCGCTTGTAGGAGTTGACCCACTGGTTGGTCACCGCGGTGATCTCGGGCGCGTGCACCACGAGCCCCGCGGCGAAGTGCTGAGCCAGCGGGCTGAGCCCGTAGGGCTGGTCGCCGACGAAGGCGTTCTCCTCGTCGCGCCAGAGCGAGACGTGCGTGTGCATCCCCGATCCCTGCACGCCGTCGAGCGGCTTGGGCATGAACGAGGCGGCGACCCCACGCTGGCGCGCGAGCTCTTTGACGACGAGTCGCAGCGCCATCACGGTGTCGGCCATCGTGAGGGCGTCGGTGTAGCGCAGGTCGATCTCGTGCTGGCCGGGGGCGTCCTCGTGCTGGGCGTGCTCCACCCCGATGCCCATCTCCTCGAGGGTGAGCACCGTCTCGCGGCGCAGCTGGCTGCCGAGGTCGTCGGGCAGCAGGTCGAAGTAGCCACCGGAGTCGAGCGCGGTGGGCCGGTGCGCGGGGTCGAGGTCGGCGAAGTAGAAGTACTCGACCTCGGGCGCGACGAAGAAGGTGTAGCCCTCTCCCTGGGCCCGGTCGAGCACCCGGCGCAGCTGCTGGCGGGGGCAGCCGTAGAAGGGCGCCCCGTCGAGGGTGACGATGTCGCAGAAGACCCGCGCGACCGGGGTCCCCGGGTCGTACCAGGGCAGGATCTGGAACGTCGTCAGGTCGGGTTTGGCGAGCAGGTCCGACTCGGTGGTGCGGCTGAACCCGTCGATGGCGCTGCCGTCGAAGGTCATCCCCTGGTCGAGGGCGTCCTCGAGCTCGGCCGGGGTGACGTGGAAGGCCTTGTGGCGACCGAGGACGTCGGTGAACCACAGCTGGACGAAGCGCACGCCGCGCTCCTCGACCGTGCGCAGCACGTACTGGGCCTGACTCTGCATCGGTGCCATTCTCGCACCCCCTCGACCGGGCCCGCCGGGCCCGGTCTAACGGCGCTTGGCCGGCGCCTTCTTCGCGACGGCGCGCGAGGCAGGCGCGCGCTTGGCGGCCACCTTCTTCGCCGACGACCGCGCCTTGGGCGTGGCGGCCGCCGCCCCGCAGACGGTCTCGACCATGAGGGCGGTCACCACGTAGGGATCGACGTTCGCGTTGGGCCGACGGTCCTCGAGGTAGCCACGCTTCTCGCGCGCGACGCCCGCGGGAATGCGCACCGAGGCGCCGCGGTGGCTGACGCCGTAGGAGAAGGTGTGGTAGGGCGCCGTCTCGTGGGCGCCGGTGAGCCGCTCGGTGATCCCGTCTCCGTAGGCCGCGATGTGCTCCTTCACCCGGGTCGAGAGGGCTTCGCAGGCGGCGATGATGTGGTCCCACCCACCGGCCGCGCGCATCTGCTTGGTCGAGAAGTTCGTGTGGGCTCCGGCGCCGTTCCAGTCGCCGCGGACGGGCTTGGCGGCCAGGCTCACCTCGACGCCGTACTCCTCGGCGATGCGCTTGAGCAGCCAGCGCGCCACCCAGAGCTGGTCGCCCATCGCCACCGGGTCGAGCACGCCGACCTGGTACTCCCACTGGCCCATCATCACCTCGGCGTTGGTGCCCTCGAGTGAGAGCCCGGCGCGCAGGCAGGCCACGGTGTGAGCCTCGACGATGTCGCGACCGGGCATCTTCTGGCCGCCCACGCCGCAGTAGTAGGGGCCCTGAGGGGCGGGGAAGCCGTCCTCCGGCCAGCCGTAGGGCCGACCGTCCTGGAAGAAGGTGTACTCCTGCTCGATGCCAAAGAGCGGCTCGAAGCGCGCGTACTTGGCGGCCGTGGCCACGCAGTGGGCCCGGTTGTTGGTCGGGTGAGGCTCGAGGTCGGCGGTCAGCACTTCACAGAGCACCAGGACGTCCTTGGGCCCGCGCAGGGGGTCGGGGCAGGTGAAGACCGGGCGCAGCACGCAGTCGGAGTGGTCGCCGGTCGCCTGGTTCGTGCTCGAGCCGTCGAAGCCCCACATCGGGGGCTGCTGGCCGTCGGCCACGATCTTGGTCTTCGAGCGCAGCTCGTGAGTCGGTTCGGTGCCGTCGATCCAGATGTACTCAGCCTGGTACGCCACGGATGCTCCTTCACTCGGTCGCTTCGAACAGTCTGGCGGTCGCTCGTGCGCGCGCACCCCCGATTCTGTTTCGGGGGTGTGAATAGTTCGCTCGAGGGCGTGCCGCCGCGCGCCGGTAGGCTCGCCCCGTGGCCACCGTGCGCCTCGCCCTCGCTCAGATGGACGCCGTGGTCGGGGACCTCGAGGCCAACGTCGCCTCCATCACGCGCGCGCGTCGCCAGGCCCAGGTCCTCGGGGCCGACCTCGTCGTCACCCCCGAGCTCGCCCTGATGGGCTACCCGCCCGAGGACCTCTTGTTGAAGGAGGGCTTCGTCGAGGCGAGCCAGGCCGCGCTCGAGGCGCTGGCCACCTCCGACGGGCTGGCGCCGGTCCTGGTGGGCACGGCCGTACCCGAGGGCGTCTACGGCGTCGCCCTCGAGCCCTCGAGCGACGCGCGCGACGTGGCGCGGCTCCCGGGCTTCGAACAGCGCGCCCACGTCGCGAACGTCCTGGCGGCCCTGGACGAGCGCGGCGTCGTCGCGGTATCGGCCAAGCGGTATCTGCCCAACTACGACGTCTTCGACGAGCGCCGGTACTTCCACCCCGGCGTGGGGACCGGCACCCTGGTCAACGTGCGCGGCGTGGCGGTCGGCCTGCTCGTGTGCGAGGACGTCTGGCTCGACGACGGGCCGGCCCTCGACCTGGTGCGCGCCGGCGCGACGGCGCTGGTGGTGGCGAACGCCTCGCCCTTCGCGCGCCGGCGCCAGGACGACCGCGAGGCCATGCTGCGGGCCCGGGCCCTCGAGACGGGATGCCCCATCGCCTACGTGAACCTCACCGGCGGCCAGGACGAGCTGGTCTTTGACGGACAGAGTGTGGTCGTGGACGCCTACGGCGAGGTCGTAGCGCGCGCCGGGGCCTTCCGCGAGGAGATCCTCGTCGCTCAGGTCGAGGCCCGCGAGTCCTCGGCCGGGGTCGTCCTGGTGTGCCCGGCGCGCGACGAGAGCCCGACCCACCTGCTCAACCGCGTCGAGCCGCGCCTCAGCGAGATCGAGGAGGTCTACCAGGCCCTGGTCACCGGGACCCGCGACTACCTGCGCAAGAACGGGTTCACCGAGGCCCTCGTGGCCGTCTCGGGGGGGATCGACTCATCCCTCGTGGCCACGATCGCCGTCGACGCCGTGGGTGCGCGCAGCGTGCGCGGGATCGCCCTGCCGAGCCGCTACTCGTCGGAGGGCTCGGTGAGCGACGCGGTCGACCTCGCCGAACGGCTCGACATCGAGTTGACGACCTTGCCGATCGAGCCGGCGCACGCCGCGCTCTCGGGGATCGTCGCCGACGCCCTCGGGGAGGCGCCCCCGGGGCTGACCGACGAGAACCTCCAGAGCCGTGTGCGCGGGGTCGTGATGATGGCGATCTCGAACGCGACCGGGGCGATCGTGCTCACGACGGGCAACAAGTCCGAGCTCGCGGTGGGCTTCTTTACGATCTACGGCGACTCGGCCGGCGGCTTCGCCGTCATCAAGGACGTCAGCAAGGTGACCGTCTATGAGCTCGCGCGCTTTCGCAACGAACGGGCCCGCGAGCTGGGCGACCCCGAGCCGATCCCGACGTCGGTGCTCGACAAGCCGCCCTCGGCCGAGCTACGGCCCGGCCAGCTCGACTCCCAGTCGCTGCCGCCCTACGAGGTGCTCGATCCGTTGCTCGAGCTCTACGTCGACGACGACGCCACCGCCGAGGGGATGATCGCGCTCGGACACGACCCGGACCTGGTGCGCCGGATCGTGCGCCTGGTCGACCACGCCGAGTACAAGCGCCGCCAGACTCCCCCGGGGGTGAGGATCTCGCGCAAGGCCTTCGGGCGCGACCGGCGCATGCCGATCACCAACGCCTTCCGGCCCGAGGAGCCGTGACCGGGGCCGAGCGGGAGAGGGCCCTGCTCGGGGTGCTCGACGGCCTCTACCGGGGCCTCGGCGAGGTCGCGCCGCGCGCCGGTGAGGACGGCGCCGCCGTCGCCCTCTACGAGGCCGCCCGAATGGTCGGCGAGGCCGCGCTGGCCTGGCGCGAGCGGCTCGGGGACGGTCCGGCCGCTCCCCTGGCGGTGATCGTCGAGACCTTCGAGGCGGCGGCGGGGCTCGACCCGAGCGGGCGGCTCTCGCTCGCGGTGGCGACGAGCCTGGTCGGCCCCCGGGTCCTCGTCTCGTTGCGCGACGCGCGCGAGGAGCCGGGCGACGCCCCCCTCGGCGAAGGGGGCCGGGTCGCCTCGGCGGTGGCGAGCGACGCGGTGGTGGCGGCGATCTGGCGCTGCGCGCGCGCGGCCGAGAGCCCCGAGGCCGGCGCCGACCCGCTCGTGGGGGCGGACGGGTTCGCCGCGCTGGCCCGTAGACTCGACGGTGACGGGTACGGCGAGAGTTTTCGCTGATCAGAGTGGGTTGCACCCCTCCGTATACCTATAGGTGCCCGGGGACAACGGCCGGGCGCGCAGTGAGACCGAGGGGAGCCATGGCCAAGGACCGCATCGACCGCGACGACGAGGACCTCGTCCGTTTGTACCTCTCGGACATCGGGCAGTACTCGCTGCTCACCAAAGACGACGAGGTCCGCCTGGCCCAGGCGATTGAGGAGGGTCGCGAGGCGCGCGCCGAGCTCGAGTCCGCCGAGACCGACAAGAAGGTGAAGCTCACCCCGAGCCGCAAGCAGTCCCTCAAGCGCGCCGCCCACCGGGGCGAGCAGGCCGAGCGCGACTTCGTCCAGTCCAACCTGCGCCTGGTCGTCTCGATCGCCAAGAAGTACCAGGCCTCGGGGCTGCCGCTGCTCGACCTCATCCAAGAGGGGAACCTCGGGCTGATGCACGCCGTGGAGAAGTTCGACTGGCGCAAGGGCTTCAAGTTCTCGACCTACGCCACGTGGTGGATCCGCCAGGCCATCACCCGTGGCATCGCCAACACCGGGCGCACTATCCGGCTCCCGGTGCACGCGGGCGACACCCTCGCGCGCGTCCAGAAGGCCCAGTCACGCCTGGAGCTCAAGTTCGGTCGGCCGCCGACCATCAAGGAGCTCTGCGAGGAGTGCGAGATGCCCGAGGACAAGCTCATCGAGGCGCTGCGCTTCCGCTCCGAGCCCATCTCGCTGAGTGAGCCGCTGCGCGAGGACGGCGACGCCGAGCTGGGCGACGTGGTCGAGGACCGCTCGGCCGAGTCGCCCTTTGACGTCGCGGCCGTGAAGATGATGCCGGCGGCCATCGAGAAGCTCCTCGAGCCCCTCGACGAGCGTGAGCAGAAGATCCTGCGCATGCGCTTCGGCCTGGACGGGGCGGGCGAGATCCGAACCCTCGAGGACGTGGGCGCCGAGATGAACCTCACGCGCGAGCGGATCCGTCAGATCGAGGCGCGCGCGATGTCCAAGCTGCGCCACCCCTCCTCGGACACCGGGGCGCGCGACCTCCTGACGCTCTAGCGGCGCTGGTTGCGCAGTCCGACCGCCCCGAGGGCGGTCGCCGCGGCCACCCCGAGGGCGGCCGAGACCACGACCGGGGTGTGGGAACGCGTCCGGCTGAGGGCCGTGACCGGGTGGCTGAAGGTGAGCAGCGGCCAGGAGCGCTCCTGGGCCAGGCGGGCCAGGGCCCGGTCGGCGTTGACGACGTAGGGGTGGCCGACGGCGTCGAGCATCGGCACGTCGGAGATCGAGTCGGAGTAGGCGAAGGAGTCGGCGAGGTCGATGCCCCGGCGAGCCGCGACCTCGCGGATGGCCTCGGCCTTGTGGGGGCCCTGGGCGAAGAAGGTCATCTCGCCGGTGAAGCGGCCCTCGTCGTCGACGCGCGCGATAGACGAGATCGTCCCGGTGAGGTGGAGGACCTCGGCGAAGGGCTCGACGATCTCGGCCGGCGCCGAAGAGACCAGGTAGACCTCGTCGCCTTGGGCCAGGTGGTGGTCGATCAGCTCGAGGGCCTCGGCGTAGAGGAGCGGCTCGATGACGTCGTTGACGGTCTCGCGCACCATGTCACGGATCTGGTCGCGGCTCCAGCCTCGGGTGACCTTGAGGACGGCCTGTCGGACGCGGTCGAGACGCTTCTCGTCGGCGCCGAAGCGCTGGAACCAGAACTGGGCGATGCCCGCCCCGACGAGGGTGCGCCGGTGCAAGAGGCCCCGGGCGTGGAGCTCCGGCCCCCAGGCCAGCAGCGACGACTTGGCGATGACCGTCTTATCGAGGTCGAAGAAGGCCGCGCGCACGTCCCAATGGTAGGTCCGCGGAGAGGGTGCTCAGCCCACGAACGCCGAGGAGCACTCGTCCCGCGAGTCAGCGCGGGCCATCAGGACCACGTGGTCGTCGATCAAGAAGTGCATGCTCGCCGAGGGTACGAGGGGGGTCTCGTTGCGCACCACGGCCACGACCCTCACCGAATCGGGCAGCCGGAGCTCGTCCAAGGTGAGGTCCTCGACCACCGCGGGCGAGCGGTCGTCCAGGGTGACCTCGAGCAGGCACATCTTGCCGTGGGCGAAGGTCATGAGCTGGATCACCGCGCCGACCTCGACCGCCTCGTCGACGAGCGAGGTGATCAGGCTCGGCGTCGATACCGAGACGTCGACCCCCCAGGACTCGGTGAAGAGCCACTCGTTGCGCGCGTTGTTCACGCGGCTGATGACGTGGGGGACCCCGAACTCCTGCTTGGCGAGCCAGCTCACGACGAGGTTGTCCTCGTCGTCACCGGTCGCGGCGATCATCACGTCGGCGCCGCGCACGTCGGCCGCGGCGAGGGACGCGAACTCGCAGGCGTCGGCCGCCACGACGTTGACGGCCGGCAGCAGCGACCGGAGCTTCTCGGCGGTCGCGGGGACCTGCTCGAGCAGGGTGACCTCGTGGTGCCGGTCGACGAGGTCCGTCGCGATCGCGGTGCCCACCGACCCGCCGCCGGCGATGACGACCTTCACGCCGAGCGCCCCTCGAGCAGGGCCGAGAGCCGCGTGAGGCCCTCGGAGGTGACCATGAACTCCAAGATGTCGTCCTCCTGGGCGAAGAGACCCTCGACGTCGAGCCGCCCGGCGCCGGCGCGCACCACGCCGACGAGGCGCACGTCACTGCCGAGGGAGAAGTCCGTCGCCGGACGGCCGGCCAGTGCGTCGGGCACGATGCGCTCGACGAAGTGGACGGTGCCCGCCGCGTCGGACCAGGCGATCGAGGTGTCGGTCGGCAGGAGCCACCGCTTGACCTGGCCCGTGGTCCACGACGAGGTCGCCACGGTGGGGATCCCGAGCTTCATGTAGATCTCGGCCCGGTTGGGGTCGTAGATGCGCGCCACGACGTTCTTGATCTGGTAGTGGTCGCGGGCGATCCGCGCGCACAGGATGTTCGAGTTGTCGCCACTGGTCACCGCGGCCAGGGCGTCGGCTCGGGCGGCTTCGGCGTGGAAGAGGACGTCGCGGTCGAAGCCCGAGCCGACGATGGTCTTGCCCGGGAAGTGGGTGAGTCGGCGCAGGCTGTCGCGGTTCTTGTCGATCACGACCACCGAATGGCCCTCGTCGGAGAGCTCCATGGCCAACTCCGAACCCACCCGGCCGCAGCCGACCACGATGATGTGCACCGACTCATCCCACCACAACGCCGGATTTGGGTGCAACTCCGGGGCGCTGGCCGTTCGGGCCATCCGGGGAACACGCGGACGCGGCCGTAGTATCGTCCCCGTGCCCGGCCCGTCGCAACCGCGTCCCCGTCGAGCCCAGGCCCTCACCTCGTACGCGAACCTGGCCCAGGTCTACCCCGAGTCGTGGGACTACCGGCTGAAGCGCTTCTTCCTCGGCCGCCCGCTGGTCACCGAGCAGCTCTCCGGCGAGCGCCTGAACCGGGCGATCGCCCTGGGGGTGTTGGCGCCCGACTGCATCTCGTCCTCGGCGTACGGGACCGAGCAGGTCCTCACCCAGATGACCCCCTTCATCGGGATCGCCGCCTTCGCCTTGGTGGTGCCGGTGATGTTCGTCATCATCGGGGTCCTGGTCTTTGTGACCACGAGCTACCTCGACGTCATCAAGTACTACACGACCGCCGGCGGCTCCTACGTCGTGACGCGCGACAACTTCGGTCCCCGGGTGGCTCAGGTGGCGGCCGTGGCGCTGCTGATCGACTACATCGTCACGGTCGCGGTCCAGTGCAGCGCCGGCACGGCCGCCCTGACCTCGGCCTTCCCCTCGCTCGTGCCCTACACGCTGATCATCACGGTCGCCGTCGTCCTGCTCCTCATCTTCGGCAACCTGCGCGGCCTGCGCGAAGCCGGGAGCTACTTCGCCTTCCCGACCTACTTCTACGTGATCATGCTCGGGATCACCATCCTGATTGGCTACTACAAGAAGATCGTCGGCACGCTGGCGCGGATCCCCCTGCCGGCCCGCCACCTGCTGGTCGAGGGCCGTTTCGGTCACCCCGGCAACGGGGTCCTGATGGGCCTGGCCTTCGTGACGCTGCTGCGCGCCTACGCCAACGGCGGCTCGTCGCTCACCGGGCTCGAGGCGATCAGCAACGGCGTGTCCAGCTTCCGGCGGCCCGAGTCGCACAACGCTCGCATCACCCTCGTGACGATGAGCTCGATCCTCGCCTTCTTGCTGGTGGGCACGACGCTGCTCGCCTCGTGGACCCACGCGGTTCCCTACGACGTCGGCTCGCCCACCGTCGTCTCCCAGGAGGTGCTCGACGTCTTCGGGTCCCACGGATTCGGCCACATCATCTACTACCTCGTCCAGTTCGCCACCTTGCTCATCCTCTACACGGGTGGCAACACCTCGTTCAACGGCTTCCCGTTCCTCGCCAACTACGTCGCGACCGACCGCTACCTGCCGCGCCAGCTCACCAAGCGGGGCCACCGACTGGCCTTCTCTAACGGCATCATCGTCCTGGGGATCGTCTCGCTGGCGCTGATCGTCATCTTCGACGCGCGCGTCAACGCCCTGATCGCCCTGTACGCGATCGGGGTCTTCACCGGCTTCACCCTGGCCGGCGCCGGCATGGTCGCGCGCCACTCGCGTACCCGTACCGGCCGCTGGCGCCTCGGGGTCGCCCTGAACGGGCTCTCGGCGACGGTGACGGCGATCGTGGTGTTGGTCTTTCTCATCGCCAAGTTCACCGAGGGCGCCTGGATCATCGCCCTCGTGGGGCCCCTCATGTACTGGGGGTTGATGCGCTTCCACCGTCAGTACGAGCGTGAGGCGGCCGCCTTCGAGTCCAACACCAACAAGTCGGCGGTGGCGATCCGGATGAACCGGGTCATCGTCTTCGTCGACAGCTACGACCTGCCCACCGAGCGGGCCCTGCTCTACGCGAAGTCGCTCAACCCCTACTCGATCCGCGCCGTCCACTTCGACATCGACCCGGCCGTCACCCAGCGGCTCGAGGCGCGCTGGGGCCAGGCGGGCACGGCCAGCGAGGGACTCAGCCTGGAGATCGCCGAGTGCGAGGACCGCCGGGTCGACCGCGCGGCCCTGGAGCTGGTGGCCGACGCCGTGCGCGACCCCGACGTCTTCTGCATGGTGATCCTGCCCCGGCGCGGCTTCGTCTCGCGGCTCCAGCGGCTGTTGCACGACCGCACCGCGGACGCGATCGCCGGGGCGGTGATGCACGTGCCGCGCACGGCCACGATGATCATCCCCTACCGGGCGATGCGTCGCCGCCTCGGCGACCGCGAGGTCGAAGAGCCGATGGGCGACGAGGTCACCCGCGGCGGGGTTCGCGAGACGAGTCACCTCGAGGCCGACGTCCGCTTGGCCGAGCGCTCGGTCGGTTCGATCCCCATCGGGGGCGTGGTGGAGCGCCAGGTGGTCGAGGTCGCCGGCCGGGTACGCGCCATGGCGATCGACCACGACTCGGGGATCAACGAGTTGCGCTGCGTGCTCGCGGACCCGTCGGGCTCGATCACCCTCGTCTTCCAGGGGCGCGCGAGCGTGCCCGGGATCGAGCGCGGGACCCGGCTCGTGGTGCGGGGCACGGTGACGACGATGCGGCGCGAGGCGGTCATCCTCAACCCCCAGTACGAGATCGTCGCGGCGCCGCAACCTCCCGGCTAGTCCTGGTCCGCGCCTAGAACGACGAGAGCGTCGCCGGTGCCACGCGACCCCGGCGGTAGGGTGACTCGCCGTGAACCCGAGGGAGGTGAGATGGCCCGCGCGCTGGTGATCGTCGAATCGGTCGCCAAGGCGACGCGCATCCAGTCGATGCTCGGGCCGGACTACGTCGTCAAGCCCTCGGTCGGCCACGTGCGCGACCTGCCCCAGAGCGCGGCCGAGATCCCCGTCTCGGTGAAGGGGGAGCGCTGGGCCCGTCTCGGGATCAACGTCGAGGACCACTTCAAGCCGGTCTACGTCGTCTCGCCCGACCGCAAGAAGGTCGTCGCCGATCTGAAGGCGGCGCTCAAGGGCGTGGAGGAGCTCTACCTCGCCACCGACGAGGACCGCGAGGGCGAAGCCATCGCCTGGCACCTCCTCGAGGTCTTAAAGCCCACCGTCCCGGTGAAGCGGATGGTCTTCCACGAGATCACCCCCGAGGCGATCGCCCGCGCGGTCCAGGCCACCCGAGACCTCGACCTGCGACTGGTCGACGCCCAAGAGGGCCGGCGCTTCCTCGACCGGCTCGTCGGCTATGAGGTCTCACCGGTCCTGTGGCGCGCCGTCGACAAGGCGCGTTCGGCCGGCCGCGTCCAGTCGGTCGCGATCCGGCTGGTCTGTGAGCGCGAGCGCGAGCGGATGGCCTTCACGCCGGCCCGCTGGCACGACGTCACGGCGACGCTCGGCCCCCCCGGGCCCTTCGAGGCGACCGTCGAGTCGCTCGACGGGTCCGCCCTCGCCACCGGGCGTAACTTCGACGCCCGCGGGCGACTCGACGACTCGGGCGTCACCGTGCTCTCCGGGTCCACCGCGACCTCACTGGCCGAACGGCTCGTGGGGGCGGCGGCCACGGTCGTGGCGGTCACCTCCACGCCGCGGACCCAGCGGCCCCAGCCCCCGTTCATGACCTCGTCGCTGCAGATCGAGGCGAGTCGCAAGCTGCGCTTCGACCCCGAGCGCACGATGCGCGCCGCCCAGCGCCTCTACGAGCAGGGGTGGATCACCTACATGCGCACCGACTCGACCACCCTGTCGGACGAGGCCCTGCGCGCCGCGCGATCCCAGGCGGCGGCCATGTTCGGCGACGACTACGTCGCCGACGCGCCGCGTCGCTACGACCGCAAGGTGAAGAACGCCCAGGAGGCCCACGAGGCCATCCGGCCGGCCGGCGACGCCTTCCGCACGCTGGAGGAGGCCGACGCCCAGCTGGCCGGCGACGAGCGCGCCCTCTACGAGCTCGTCTGGAAGCGCACGATCGCGAGTCAGATGGTCGACGCGCGCTTGACCCAGGACCGGGTGCGCCTGCGCGCGTCGCTCTCGGGGGTCGCGGGCGTCGCGGACCCGGTCGAGGTGGCACTCGTCGCGTCCGGCCAGCGCATCGAGTTCGCGGGGTTCCGGCGCGCCTACGTCGAGGGCGCCGACGACCCCGAGGCCGAGCTGGCCGACCAGGAGCGGCTCCTGCCCGCCCTGGCCGAGGGCCAGAGCGTCGAGGTCGTCGCCGCCGAGGCGAAGGACCACCAGACCCAACCGCCCGACCGCTTCAGCGAGGCCACGCTGATCAAGAAGCTCGAGGATCTGGGCATCGGTCGGCCCTCGACGTACGCGTCGGTGATGAAGACGATCGACCGGCGCGGCTACGTCTGGAAGAAGGGCAAGTCCCTCGTGCCGGCCTTTAGGGCCTTCGCGGTGGTGAACCTGCTCGAGACCTACTTCAAGGACCTCGTCGACTACCAGTTCACCGCCGAGATGGAAGACGACCTCGACCAGATCGCCCAGGGCGCCCAGGACCTCGAGCCGTGGCTGGCCCGCTTCTACTTCGGCGACCCCGGAGGCGACACCGCGTTTCGCCGCGAGGGCCTCGCTCGGGCGACGCACGAGCCCAAGGAGTTCGACTTCGCCGCGATCAACTCGCTGCTGCTCGGCACGGCCCCCGACGGCGTCGCGGTCTACGTGCGATCGGGTCGCTACGGCCCCTACCTCGTCCACGGGGAGGACCGCGTCTCGATACCCGAGGCGACCGAGCCCGATGCGCTCAGCGTCGAGCGGGCGTTAGAGCTCCTCGCCGCCCCGTCGTCGGACCGTGCGCTGGGGGTGGCGCCGACGGGCGAGACCGTCTACCTGAAGGCCGGCCGCTACGGCCCCTACGTCCAACTCGGGGAGCTCGTCGAGGGAACGAAGCCCCCGACGGCCTCACTCTTCTCGTCGATGTCGCCCGAGACCCTCACCCTCGAGGACGCGCTGCGGCTCCTCTCGCTGCCCCGCACCCTCGGGACCCATCCCGAGGGCGGGGAGATCCTGGCCCAGAACGGCCGCTACGGCCCCTACATCACCTGGGGCAAAGAGACCCGCTCCCTGGAGCGCGAAGAGCAGATCTTCTCGATCGACCTCGGGGGCGCTCTGACGCTCCTCGCCCAACCCAAGGCCCGGGGGCGTCGGGCCGCGGCCGGTCCCCTGCGCACCCTGGGCGCCGATCCGGTGACCGGGCGCGAGGTGGTGGTGCGCACGGGTCGCTTCGGCCCCTACGTGACCGACGGGGAGACCAACGCCACCTTGCGCCTGGGTGACACCCCCGAGTCGATCGCGCTCGATCGGGCGTGCGAGTTGCTCGCCGAGCGCCGCAACGCCGAGCCGTCGTCGAGGCCCCGTCGGGCGGCGGGAACAAAGAAGGCCGCGGCGAAGAAGGGGGCGGCGAAGAAGACGGCTGGGAGGGCCCCCGCCACGAAGACCGCCGCTACGAAGGCCCCCGCTACGAAGGCCCCCATTAAGAAGGCGGCGAAGAAGGCGGGCGCGAAGAAGACGGCCGCGAGCGCCGGTCGAGCGGCCAACGACGCGCTGACCCGGGCGGTGGGCGGGGACGAGGCGTGAGCGCCTTCGTCGTGCTCGAGGGGATTGACGTCAGCGGCAAGTCGACCCAGGCGCGCCGACTGGCCGAGCACCACGGGGCCCTGTTCACTTTCGAGCCCGGCGACACCGCCCTCGGCGCCGAGTTGCGACGGTGGGTCCTCGACGCCTCGACCCCCATGGAGCCCGAGACCGAGGCACTCGTGATGCTGGCCGACCGCGCCCATCACGTGCGCACGGTGGTCGAACCGGCGCTGGCCCAAGGCGGCTCGGTCGTGAGCGACCGGTTCTTCGCCTCGACCCTCGCCTACCAGGGCTACGGGCGTGGCGTCGACCTCGGACGTCTGCGGGCGGCGAGCGAGATCGCCGTGGGCTCGTGCTGGCCGACCCGCACCGTCTTGATCGACGTGACGCTCGAGGTCGCCGCCGAGCGCCGGGCGCTCGATCACCGTGACCGCTTCGAGGCCGAGGACCCGGACTTCTTTACCCGAGTGAGGTCCGGCTACCACGAGCTCGCCGACCTCTACGGCTGGGTCGTGGTGGACGGCGCGGGCGGGGTCGACGAGGTGGCCGCCCTCGTCGAGGACGCCCTCGACGGTCTGGCGTGGTGAGCGACGTCTTCAGTTCCCTGGTCGGTGCCTCTAGCGCGGCCGACGCCCTACGCCATCACGCGCGCCACCCGGTCCACGCCTACCTCTTTATAGGCGCCGCCGGGACCGGCGTCCACGACGCCTTGAACGCTTTCGCCGCCGCCCTGCAGTGTCCGGACCACGGCTGCGCTCGTTGTCCGGTCTGTCGCGGGGTCCTCGAGGGCGCCGACGCCGACGTCCAGTGGATCGAGCGCGCGGGGCCCGCGTGGCGGGTCGACGAGATCCGCGAGGCCGAGCGCGTGGCCCGGCGCCGTCCCCTCGGCCCGGGGCGCCAAATCGTCATCCTCGAGGACGTCGAGCTGACCGTCTCGGGGGCCTCACCCTCGGCGCCGGCGCTGCTCAAGTCCCTTGAGGAGCCCCCGACGCGCACCGTCTTTCTCCTCGGGGCGTCCGAGCTGCCCGGGGCGCTCGACACGGTGGCCTCGCGCTGTGTGCTCGTGCGACTGGTCGCCCCGCGTGACGGAGACATCGAAGAGCGCCTGCGCGACGAGGGCGTCTCCTCCGACGCCGCCCAGTCGGCCGCGCGCGCGGCGCTCGGCAACCTGGAGCGCGCCCGTGTCCTGGCCGACGACCCGGCGCTGGTGGCTCGGCTCGACTGGTGGCGGGCGCTGCCCGATCGCCTGACGGGCACGCCGGCCGTCGCCAGCGCCCTCGCGCGCGAGGCGACGGCGCTGCTGGACGAGGCGATGGAGCCCCTCGAGCGCTCCCTCACCCAGGCCGCGACGCGCGAGCGCGACGAGGCCGCCCAGCTCGGCGTGCGCGCGACCAACCGGCGCGAGTTCGAGGCTCAGTCGCGACGCGAGCAGCGGCGCTTTCGCGCCGAGGAGCTCACCGTGGGCCTGTCCACGATGACCGCGGTCTACCGCGAGCGCCTCGCCCGCGACCTCGAGGCGTCGCGCGAGGGCGACCCCCGGGCCGACCAACGGGTCGTCGCGACGCTGCGGCGCCTCGACGCGCTCGCCGAGGCGCAGCGCCGGCTCTCGACGACCCTGGACGAGGGGCTCTTGCTGCACGATCTCCTCTTCACCCTGAGCGACTTCTAGCCGGGGTCGCGGTGGGGGCGATGGGATAGGCTTTCCCCCTACGCCTGGGTAGCTCAGCCGGCAGAGCAGCGCATTCGTAATGCGCAGGTCGTGGGTTCGATTCCCACCCCAGGCTCCACTGTGATGTGTCTGGGTTTCTGGGACAGCTGAACCCACAGACCCTAACCCCGTGGCTGGAACTTGCGCGAGGGGTCGAGGGTGAGCCGGCGCAGGAGTCG
>JAKABC010000159.1 GCA_021802025.1 Actinomycetes bacterium | reverse complement strand
TTGGTTCCGGCGCGTATGGCGCCGCGCCCGCACTGACCGATCCGTACCTCGCATTGTTCGGACAGCCTCCGGCAGCCACCGGCAGCGTCACGCCGACGGCGGGTGCGGGTGGGCGCGCCCTCGTCGCCCACCCCGTAGCCCACGAGGACGGCCTCGCGGGTCTTCTCGATCGGCTCGGCGGCCGGAGCCGCTTCGGCCGGCGCCGCCGCGGCCGGAGCCGGAGCCGAGGCGTCGGTCTCGATGGTGACGAGGGGCTTATGGACCTCGACGACGTCGCCCACCGCGTGGTGGAGCTCGACGACCGTCCCGCTGAAGGGGCTCGGCAGCTCGACGGTCGCCTTGGCGGTCTCGACGTCGACGAGGGGCTGGTTGAGCGCGACCACGTCGCCGACGGCGACCTTCCAGGCGACGATCTCGGCCTCGACGAGACCCTCGCCGACGTCGGGCAGCAAGAAGACCTCGCGGCTCACGCGTCGAACCCCATCACCCGGTCGACCGCGTCGAGGATGCGATCGACGCTCGGTCGGTACTCCTCCTCCAGGCGCGAGGGCGGGTACGGCGTGTGATAGCCCGAGACCTGCAGGCCGGGCGCGCGCAGCGAGTAGAAGCACCGCTCCGAGAGCGCCGAGACGATCTCCGAGCCGATCGAGGCGGTGTGGGGCGCTTCGTGGACGACGACGAGGCGGCCGGTGCGCTCTAAGGAGGCGGCCATCGTGTCGAGGTCGAGCGGGGCGATCGAGCGCGCGTCGATCACCTCGAGCGAGCGGCCCTCGGCCTCGGCGGCCTCGGCCGCGCGCAGCATCGTGCGCACGCTGGCCCCGTAGCCCACGAGGGTCACGTCGCGGCCCGGTCGGCGCACGACGGCCTCGAAGAGCCCGTGGGGGGCGTGCTCGGTGTCGACCTCACCCTTCTCCCAGTAGCGGCACTTGGGCTCGCAGAAGATGATGGGGTCGTCGTGGAGAATCGACTGCTGGATCATCCAGTAGGCGTCCTCGGGCGTCGAGCAGCTCACCACGCGCAGTCCCGCGGTGTGGGCGAAGTAGGCCTCGGGGCTCTCGGAGTGGTGCTCGATCGCCCCGATCCCGCCCTGGAAGGGCAGGCGGATCACCAGGCTCATCGTGTAGACGCCGTCGCTGCGCTTGTGGAGCTTGGCCACCTGGGAGACGATCTGGTCGAAGGCCGGGTAGACGAAGCCGTCGAACTGGATCTCGCACACCGGCCGGTAGCCCCGGATCGCCAGGCCCACCGCCGTGCCCACGATCGCCGACTCAGCCAGCGGCGAGTCGATGACCCGGTCCTCGCCGAAGTCCTTCTGCAGCCCGTCGGTGATGCGAAAGACCCCCCCGAGCTTGCCGACGTCCTCGCCCATGATGAGGACCTTCTTGTTGGCCTCCATCGCCCGACGGAGCCCCTCGTTGAGGGCCTTGGCCATGGTCATGGTGGTCGTCGCCATCAGTGCTCACCTCCCGCCACGCCGAGCTCGACCATCTCGCGCCGGCCCTCCTCGATGAGGGGGTGGTAGTCGGCGTAGACGTCATCGAAGAGGGTGAGCGGGTCGGGCTTGCCCATGGCGAGCACGTCCTCGCGCAACTGCAGGGCGAGGCCCTCGGCCTCCTCGGCCACCTCGTCGAAGTAGCTGGCCTTGACGGTGCCCTCGCGCACCAGCAGCGCCTTCACCCGCTCGATCGGGTCGCGGTGGCGCCACACCTCGACCTCGGCGTCGACGCGGTAGCGCGTCGGGTCGTCGGAGGTGGTGTGGGCCCCCAGGCGGTAGGTGTAGGCCTCGACGAGGGTCGGGCCCCCGCCCTCGCGCGCGTTGTCGAGGGCGCGCTTAGAGACCTCGTACACCGCGAGCAGGTCGTTGCCGTCGACGCGCACGCCCGGGAAGCCGAAGCCGTGGGCGCGGTGGTAGAGGGGGATCTTGGACTGGACCGACATCGGCGTCGAGATCCCCCACTGGTTGTTCTGGCAGAAGAAGACGATCGGCGCGTTGTACGACGACGCCCACACGAACGACTCGAGCACGTCGCCCTGGGAGGAGGCGCCGTCGCCGAAGAAGGCCATCACGGCCTCCTCGGCCCCGTCGCGCTGGACCCCCATGGCGTAGCCCACCGCGTGCAGGACCTGGTTGCCCAGCACCACCGTGGGCACCGAGTGGCGGTACTTCTGGGGGTCCCAGCCGCCGTTGCTCGTCGCGCGAAAGAGGCGCAGCATGTCGGCCGGCGGCACGCCCCGGCACCACGCGATGCCGTGCTCGCGGTACGTCGGGAAGGTGAAGTCCATCGGCGCGAGGGCCCGGCCGGCGCCGATCTGGGCGGCCTCCTGGCCCTGGACGGGGGCCCAGAGCGCGAGCTGGCCCTGGCGCTGGAGCGAGGTCGACTCGTTGCACAGCCGGCGCACGATCACCATGTCGCGGTAGAAAGAGACGATCTGGTCGTTGGTGAGCGACGACTCGTACTCGGGGTGGCTGACGCGCTCGCCTTCGGGCGTCAGCAACTGGACTAACTCCTCGCCGATCATCGACCCTCCTTGGTCAACGCTGCCCCGGGTCACCTTACTCCCGCGCCCCCGGGGCTCTTTCGTCGCGCTCCTACAGTGTCGACGTGGCCCGCCTGCTCGTCGACGTGCGGCCACTGCGCACGAGTCGCGACTTCCGTTTTCTCTTCTCCGGCCAGCTCGTCTCACTACTCGGCAGTAACCTCACCGTCGTCGCCGTCGCCTACCAGGTGTACTCGATCACCGGCTCGAGCCTGTGGGTCGGACTGGTGAGCTTCATCCAACTGCCGCTGCTCATCGCGGGCTCGCTGTGGGGCGGGGCGCTCGGCGACCGCTTCGACCGGCGCACGCTGCTCGCGGGCGCCTCGGGGCTGCTCGGGCTCACGAGCCTGGCGCTCGGACTGAACGCGCTGGGCGCGCACCCGACCTTCTGGGTCATCGTGGTGATGCCGGCCCTCGCGGCCGGCCTGGCCGGGGTGTCGGGGCCCCTGCGCACCGCGGTCATCCCTTCGCTCGTCGCGCCCGACGAGCTGGTGGCCGCGCTCAGCCTCAACCAGGTCATCGTCAACGCCGCCACGGTCGTGGGACCGGGCGTCGCCGGGATCCTCGTGGCGACGACCGGGGTGGCGTGGTGCTACCTGATCGACGCGGCCACCTTCTTCGCCCTGGTGGCGGCGACCGGGTTGATGCGCCCGATGCCGCCCCAGGGCTCGCACACCGGCGTGCGCACGCTCGCGGCGATCCGCCAGGGCTTCCGCTACGTGCGCGCCCACCCGCTCGTCCAGGCCGTCTACCTGGTGGACCTGAACGCGATGGTCTTCGGCCTGCCGCGCGCCCTCTTCCCCGCCGTCACCGCCCACCTCTACCACGGCGGGCCCGAGACCCTCGGCCTGCTCTACGCCGCCCCCGGCGCGGGCGCCCTGGTGATGGCGATCTTCACCGGCTGGCTCGCCAAGATCCGTCGCCGGGGCCGGCTGGTGACCCTGGTGGTGCTGGCCTGGGGGGTGGCGATGGCCCTCTTCGGGGTCGTGCACGTGGTCGTGGTGGGCGTGGCCTGCCTGGCGGTCGCCGGGGCGATGGACGTGATCTCGACGGTGCTGCGCAACACGATCCTGCAGACCTCGATCACCGACGACTTCCGCAGCCGCGTCTCGTCGATCCAGATGGCCGTGGTGACCGGCGGACCGCGCCTGGGCGACCTCGAGTCGGGCGCCGTGGCCTCACTGAGCTCGACCGAGTTCTCGATCGTCTCGGGCGGACTGCTGTGCGTTTTGGGCGTGCTCGCCCTGTTGCGCTGGCGGCCCCACTTCTGGCGCGAGACGACCCTCACCGACCCCTAACGGGCGCGCAGGACGACGCGCCGGCCCCGGCTCACCTGGGCCAGCTGACCGCAGGCGGCCGCGATCGAGCGGCCCCGGGTGCGGCGCACCG
>JAKABC010000158.1 GCA_021802025.1 Actinomycetes bacterium | reverse complement strand
CGCCCGGCCGGCCGGTCGCGAGCGCGTAGCCCTCGGCCATGTGACCGGCGCCCTGCTCGTGGCGCACGAGGATGTGGCGGATCGGCGAGTCGAGGATGGGGTCGTAGACCGGCAGGATCGCGCCGCCGGGCAGGCCGAAGATGACCTCGACGCCCTCGTGCTCGAGACTCTTGATGAGGGCTTGGGCTCCGGTGATCTCCACGGGGCTCCTTCGGTGGTCGGGATATGAAAAAAGGCCCCCCGCTACGGGAGGCCTCTGGTACGACGTCGGGACGTGACTAGAGGCGCCGGTCTCCTACTACCACGCACAGTCGACGGCTCGTCACGAGGCTGAGTCTAGGGGCTCGTGCGCACCGGCACAACCCCTAGCGGCTGGTGACCGCCCCGCGCTCGGCCCCCTGGGCCAGTCGCGCGAACTTCTCGAGCACGCCCGTGGTGTAGCGCGGGGCCGGGGCGACGACGCGCGCGGCGCGCGCGGCGAGCTCGGTCGGCTCCACCTCGAGGTCGATCGCGAGGCGCTCGACGTCGATGACGATTCGGTCGCCGTCTTCGACGAGGGCGATCGGCCCGCCGTCGTGGGCCTCGGGCGCGACGTGGCCCACGCAGAAGCCGTGGGTGCCCCCGCTGAAGCGCCCGTCGGTCACCAGCGCGCAGTCGCCGCCGCGGCCCGCGCCCTTGAGCGCCCCGGTGATGGCGAGCATCTCGCGCATGCCGGGACCGCCCTTGGGCCCCTCGTAGCGGATCACCAGGACCGTGCCGGGCTCGATCGAGCCGGCGAGGATCGCCTCCATGGCCGCCACCTCGCCGTCGAAGACCCGGGCCCGACCCTCGAAGCGCAGTTGGTCGATGCCGGCGACCTTGACCACCGCGCCCTTGGGCGCGAGCGAGCCCGAGAGCACCACGATGCCGCCCTGGACGTGGATCGGGTGGTCGAGGTCGTGGACGACCCGACCGTCGGGGCGCGCGGCGTGGTAGGCGTCGAGCGCCTCGGCCATCGTCACCCCGGCGACGGTCATCGCCCCGCCGTGGAGCAGATCGCGTTCGAGCAGGTGCGCGAGCACGACCGGCACCCCGCCGATCTCGTCGAGGTCGCTCATGTGGTAGCGGCCGTGGGGCTTGGTGTCGGCGATGTGGGGCACCCGCGCCGCGATCGTGTTGAAGTCGTCGAGCGCCAGGTCCACCCGGGCCTCGTGGGCGATGGCGAGCAGGTGCAAGACGGCGTTGGTCGAGCCCCCGAGGGCCATCACGACCGCGATGGCGTTCTCGAAGGCCTCACGGGTGAGGATCCGCCGGGCCGTGATCCCGGCGTCGAGCAGCCCGAGGACGGCCCGGCCCGAGGCGGCGGCGAAGGCGTCGCGGCGCGGGTCGACCGAGGGCACCGAGGCGCTCCCGAGCAGCGACATCCCCAGCGCCTCGCCGACGCTCGCCATGGTGTTGGCGGTGAACATGCCCGCGCAGCTCCCCTCGCCCGGGCAGGCGGCGCACTCGATGGCCCTGAGCTCCTCGTCGCTCATCTGGCCGACGGCGTGGGCCCCCACGGCCTCGAAGACCGAGGTGATGTCGAGGGCGCGGTCGCCGAGGTGCCCGGGCAGGATGGTGCCGCCGTAGAGGAAGACGGCCGGCACGTCGAGGCGCGCCGCCGCCATGAGCATGCCGGGCAGGCTCTTGTCGCACCCGGCGAGGGTGACCATCGCGTCGAAGCGCTCGGCGTGCATGACCGTCTCGACCGAGTCGGCGATCACCTCGCGCGAGACGAGTGAGGCGTGCATCCCCTCGTGACCCATGGAGATCCCGTCGGAGACCGCGATGGTGATGAACTCGAAGGGCACCGCCCCGCCCTCGCGCACGGCCGCCTTCACCCGGTCGGCCAGCCGGTCAAGCGGGAGGTTGCACGGGGTCACCTCGTTCCAACTCGAGGCGACCCCGATCTGGGCCTTGACCATGTCCTCGTCGGTGAGGCCCATCGCGCGCAGCATCGCGCGCGCGGGCGCCCTCTCTGGTCCGAGCGTGACGGCGGTGCTGCGCGGCGTGGGGTGGCGGTCCATCGCCCGATACTAGAGAACCTGACTCGCCGCTCTCGGGGCCGGGCCGCGCCTAGCGATCGCGCCGGACGCGCAAGCGCTCGAGCACGGCCTTGCCGTCGGCCTGGCCGCGCGTGGCGCGCATCACCTGACCGGTGAAGAACTGGGCCAGCTTGTCGTCGCCCTCGCGGTAGCGGCCCCACTCGTCGGGGTGCTCGCCGATCAGGCGGTCGATGAGCTCGTCGAGCTCGCCCGCCGCCATGCGCTCGAAGCCGAGGTCGCGCGCGACCGCGGCCGGGTCCCCACCGGTTCGCGCGAGCGTCGAGAGCACCGTCTTCGCCTGGGTGGCCGAGAGCGCGCCCGCCTGCTCGAGTCGCAGCGTCGCGGCGAAGGCCCCCTCGGTGAGCCCGGGACGCTCGGTCGCCTCGCCGGCGAGCTCGTTGGCGGCCCGGGCGATCGCCCGGTCGGCCTCGACGCCCTGGGCGACGGCGGCCTCGACGAACCCCTCGACCCCGAGGTCGACGACGGTCCCCACGGCGTCGAGCTGGGCGGTGGTGGGCTCACCGAGCAGCGCGGCGAGGCGGGCCCGCCGCGCGGCGGGCATCGGCCCGAGCCCGGCGCGCACCGCCTCGACCCAGGCCGGCTCGGGGACGAGGTCGACCAGGTCGGGCTCTTGGAAGTACCGGTAGTCGTCGGCCTCCTCCTTGGAGCGCATCGTCGAGGTGACCCCGCGGTCCTCGTCCCAGTGGCGGGTCTCTTGGCGCACGACCCCGCCGGCCGCGACGAGCGCGTACTGACGCTCGGCCTCGTAGTCGATGGCGCGCTGGAGGCTGCGCAGCGAGTTGAGGTTCTTCAGCTCACAGCGCGTGCCGAAGGGCTCGCCGACCCGGTGGATCGAGACGTTGGCGTCGATGCGCATCGAGCCCTCCTCCATGCGCCCGTCGGAGGCGCCGGTGGCGATGAGGACGCCGCGCAGCTCACTGGCGTAGGCGCGGGCCTGGGCCGCCGAGCGCATGTCGGGGGCCGAGACGATCTCCACCAGCGGCACCCCGGAGCGGTTGTAGTCGACCAAGGAGCGCTCGGCCCCCTGGATGCGCCCGGTCCCGCCGAGGTGGGTCGACTTGCCGGTGTCCTCTTCGAGGTGGGCCCGCTCGATGCCCACCCGCGAGCCGTCGGGCAGGTCGAGGTAGCCCCCGGTGTTGATCGGCCGGTCGTACTGGCTGATCTGGAAGTCCTTGGGCATGTCGGGGTAGAAGTAGTTCTTGCGGTGGAAGGTCGAGGCCGAGACCGTCGCGTGCAGAGCCACGCCGATGGCCATCGCGAGCTCGACCGCCCGGCGATTGAGTACCGGCAGCGACCCGGGCAGACCGAGGCAGACCGGGCAGGTCTGGGTGTTGGGCTCGGCGCCGAAGGCGTTGGCGCAGCCGCAGAAGAGCTTGGTGGCGGTGAGTAGCTCGGTGTGGACCTCGAGGCCCACGACCATCTCCCACCCCTCGGGCAGGCTCATCGCCCCGCCTCCGCCTCGAGGACCCGGGCGGCGGCGAAGAGGCGGGCCTCGCTGCGGGCCGGACCGAGCAGCTGGACCCCGATCGGCAGGCCGCCCTCGCCGGCGCCGAAGGGGACGCTCAGCGCGGCCTCGCCGGCCAGGTTGGTCGGGATGGTGAAGACGTCCGAGAGGTACATCGCGAGCGGGTCCTGCGTCTTCGCCCCCAGGGCGAAGGCGACCGAGGGCGCGGTCGCCCCGAGCAGGGTGTCCACGCGCGCGTAGGCGCGCGCGAAGGCCTCGATCATGCGGGTGCGCACCTTAAGGGCCTGGCCGTAGTAGGCGTCGTAGTAGCCGGCCGAGAGGGCGTAGGTGCCGAGCATGATACGGCGCTTCACCTCGTCGCCGAAGCCGGCGGTGCGCGTGGCCAC
>JAKABC010000157.1 GCA_021802025.1 Actinomycetes bacterium | reverse complement strand
GCCCTGGCCGGCTAGACCACCGATCCCACCGCGAGCCCGTCGCGGCGTCGAGGCGCCCGCGCGCCGTGCGCGGGCGAGGGCTCGGGGTCGTCGGCGCGGGGATCGGGGTCGAGCGACCGGTTGACGCGATAGCGTAATGATGTTAGAGTAATGTCATGCGGATATCACACTTCGTCGAGGCCGTGCGCGAGGACCTGGGTCGCCTCGGGGCCCTCGGGGACGAGACGACGGCGCGGATCGCCGCGGGACTGGCCGACGCGCTCGCGCCGGCCCTGCGCACCCGGCTCCTCGAGGCCCTCGACGTGGTGGTCGCCGAGGCCAACCGACCCGGCGAGCGCCCGAGTCTCGTGGTGACTCTGGTCGGTGACGAGGTCACCCTGGCGCGGCCCGCCACCACCGGCGAGCCCCACCCGGACGCGACGGGGGACCTGACGGCCCGCTTCGCGCTGCGCCTGCCCGACGAGTTGAAGGCGCGCATCGAGCGCGAGGCCCAGCGCCGCGGCGCGTCGGCGAACAGCTGGATGGTGCGCGCGCTGGCGCGCGAGGTCGCAGAGAGCCTCGAGCACCCGGGTCCACGAGGGACCCAGGAGCTGCGAGGGCGAGGAAGGAGTTGACATGGGAGAGCTGAGTGAGGTCGCCCCGGCCCAACGGGTCGAGCGCTTCGAGTTGAGAGAGGGAGTCGAGATCGAGGTCACGACGGCCTCGGGCGACGTGCGCCTGATCGAGGGCGAGACGGGCACGGTCCGCTTCACGACGACCGACGCCGACGCGGCGACCCGTCTCGAGCGGGTCGAGTGCATCTACGACGCCGCGGCCAACCGTCTGAGCATCGACACCAAGGTCCTCAAAGGTCTGGGCACCGACAAGGGCAAGGGCCTCGGCCGCGCGCTCAAGGGCATGATCGGCTACGCCCGCAACGACGTCGACGTCGAGGTGGCCGTGCCGCGGGGTGCGCGGGTGCGCCTGCGCACCGCGTCGGGGGACCTCGTCGGCGACGCCACCCTCGGCGGGGCCGAGATGGCGAGCGCCTCGGGTGACGTGCGCCTCGGGCACGTCGAGGGGCCGGTCAAGGTCCAGACGGCGTCGGGCGAGCTGCACCTGGGCCGTGTGGTCGGGCCGGTCAGCGCCAAGCTCGTCTCGGGCGAGGTGCACGTCGAGGCGCTCGAGGGCGACCTCAGTGTCCAGAGCGTCTCGGGTGACGTCACCGCGGCCGTCGCGACCCCGGGGCGCATCGACGTCGGGAACGTCTCGGGGGACGTGACGGTGGAGGTGCGCGCGGGGCTGCTCGTCGAGCTCGACGTGCGCTCGGTCTCGGGCCAGGTGTCGAGCCAGATCGCCCTCGACGGTTCCACCGGCGAGGCCGACGAGCGACCCGTCACCGTGAAGGTCCGCTCGGTCTCGGGCGACGTGCAGGTCCGTCGGGCCTAGGGGTTAGGTTGAGCCGGTGAGGCTCGACCACTACCGGGCGTGCACCTGGCGTGAGAAGCGCCAGGTGCTCGACGTCTTCTGGCGCCGCGACCGCAGCGCGCCCCCGACGATGGTCGCGGCCGCCTACGAGTACGGCTGGTGGGCGGTGGTGAGCCTGACGGTCATCGCCGTGGAGCTGGCAATAGTCGTCGTGGTGCTCGCGATGCACGCGTCCTCGTGGGGGTGGTGGGTCGGGGCCGCCGAGGCGGCCAACGCCCTCGCGCTGGCCTGGGCGATGCGCCGACTCGGCGACGTCGAGGCCGTCGCCACCGCCCTCGAGGCGGGCCCGGTTGCCGAGGCGAGCTAGAGGCCCGAGAGCCGCCGGATGGAGCGGGCGAGGGCCGAGTTGTCCTCCTGGGCGTGGCCCGACGCGATGAGCCCGTCCTCCAAGGTCGCGGCGAGGGCCGTGACCGGCAGCACGGCGCCGACGGCGCGGGCGAGCTCGAGGGCGATCCCGAGGTCCTTGCGGTGCAGCTCGATCTTGAACCCGAGGGGATAGTCGTCGTCGATCATGCGGGCGCTGCGGTTCTCGAGCACCCACGAGCCGGCCGCGCCGCCCGCGATCGCGGACACCACCGCCGTGGCGTCCAGCCCGGCCTTCAGCGCCAGGGTCACCCCCTCGGCCACGGCGAGGTAGGTGCCGGCGAGGACGACCTGGTTGACGGCCTTCGCCCACTGGCCGGCCCCGACCGGGCCCAGGTGGTGGACGCGTGTGCCCAGGGCCGCGAGCACCGGGGCGACGCGCGCGAGGTCGTCGGGCGCGCCGCCAGCGAGGATGGTGAGGGTGCCCTTTTCGGCCCCCTCGGAGCCGCCCGTGACCGGCGCGTCGACGAAGCCCACCCCGCGCTCGACGAGGGCCGCGGCGATCCTCTGCGCGGCGAGGGGGCTCGTCGTCGAGCAGTCGACGACGAGCGCGCCCGCACGAAGGCCCTCAACGAGGCCGCGATCGAAGAGGACCTCCTCGACCTGGGGGGCGTCGGTGAGACAGAGCACGACGACGTCGCTCGCCTCGCCGAGCGCCCGGGGGTCCTCGGCCCGCTGCGCCCCGAGGGCGAGGGCTGGCGCGTCGCGCCCCGGGGTGCGGTTCCACACGCGCAGCGCGAAGCCGGCGCGCGCGAGGTTGGCCGCCATCGGGGCGCCCATCGTGCCCAGGCCGGCGAAGCCGACCCTCGTCGTCGCCTCGGGGGTCGCCGTCACTGGGCGGTACGTTACTCTGCGACCCACGCGGGCGAGGGGGTGCGCACTGAGAACGACCGTGCTCCTCACCGGCTCCTCGGGTTCGGTCGGCCGCCACCTCGTCGGGTCGCTCGATCGCTCGCGCTGGCGGCTGCGCCTCTTCGATCGCGTCCCCTTCGCGGGTGCGACCGCCCCCGACGACGAAATCGTCGAGGGCGCACTCGAAGACGAGTCGGCCCTCGCGCGCGCCCACGACGGCGTCGGGGCCGTCGTGCACCTGGCCGGCCTCGCGACGCCCGGCTACGCCTGGGCCGACTACCAGGCGGTGAACGTGGACGGGACGCGCCGGGTCCTCGAGGCGGCCCGCGCGGCGAACTGTCGCCGGGTCGTGCTCGCGAGCAGCCACCACGTGCTCGGGCGCACCCCGCTCACCGCCTCGACCCGGCTCGGAGAGACCGACCCCGTGCGGCCCGACACCTACTACGGCGCCTCCAAGGCGGCGGCCGAGACCCTCGGTCGCCTCTACCACGACCGCCACGGGCTCGAGGTGGTGTGCCTGCGCATCGGGTCGTTTCGGGAGCGGCCGAGCGAGGAGCGTCACCTCTGGAGCTGGCTCTCCCCGGGCGACCTCACCCGGGTCGTCGAGGCGGCCCTGGCGGCCCCGGCGGTGGGCTTCGTCGTCGTGTGGGCCGTCTCGGCCAACCGCGCAGCGATCACCGCCACCGCCGGCGCCGAGGCGATCGGCTATCGCCCCCTCGACGACGCGTCGGCCTACGCGAGCGACGGCCTGGTCGCGAGCGAGCTCGGGCGGCTCTACGTCGGGGGCGACTTCTGCGCCGAGGGCGTCGACGGCCCCGCCACCACGAGGTAGAGGTCACAGAGGTTCCACCCGGTGTGACCCCCCTCGAGGAGTTGGGAGAGGGCGGCGTGCAGATCGTGGGTGTCGTGGCGCGCGAGCGCCCCCGCGAGGTCGAGCCCGGCCGCGTCGGCGCGCGCGACCGTGGTGTCGTCGCTCCACGCGCCCCCGACGCCCTCGACGTGGTCGCGCCCGTCCGAGGCGTAGCCGAGGGCGAGCGCCGCTCGGCCGGCGTGCGCGAGCGCCACGGATACCCGCGCGCACCACTCTTGGCAGCGCCCGCCGCGCCCGGGGGTCGCGCCGATCTCGGGGGACGCCTCGCCGACGCCGAGTGCGCAGAGGGCGCGTTCGGGCTCGGCCCTGAGGGCCGCCGCGGCGCGCTCGGCGAGGCGCTCGGGCCGGCCCGCGACCGCCCCGAGGTCGATCGTCGCGTAGCCGAGGTGAGC
>JAKABC010000156.1:3293-3955 GCA_021802025.1 Actinomycetes bacterium | reverse complement strand
GATGGTGATCTGCATGCTCCAGCGGGCAGTCGAGCGGCGCACCATGGCGAAGAAGTCCCTCTTCGCCGGGTAGAAGACCTCGATCACGAGCTCGTTGGGAACCCCTTCGGCCCCGAACAGCTCGAAGAACCGCTCGGCCCTCGGGATGCCGCCGATGCGGGGGTCATGGACCATGAAGATCGGCGCCCTGGAGAACGTGGCGATGCGCTTGGCGTCGGCGACCAGCTTCTCGGGGCTGCGCATCGCCGCCGTGGTGCGCCCGGCGACGACTCGGTAGCCCGTACGCGACCCGCCGCAGATGGCGCAGTCGTAGGTGCAGCCCCGCGAGTTGAGCAGCATCGTCGAGGGGTAGCGCAGCCACTCGAGGTAGGGCAGGAAGTCGGCCAGGCTGCGGTACTTGAACACCGCGTGGGTCATGAAGTCGTAGGCCGGGACGTCGATCCAGTCGAGGTCGGCCGGCACGAAGCTGAGCGGGTTGACGACCACATGACCGCGCGGGCGCTTCCAGGTCAGGTTCTCCACCGCCTCGAGCGGCGTGCCGTCTCGAAGAGCGGCGAGCAGCTGGCGGCAGGGCTCCTCGGTCGAGTCCCCGCGCAGCACGAAGTCCACGGCCGGGTTGGCGATCACCTCCTCGTGGAACCAGGTGGCCGACAGGCCGCCGA
>JAKABC010000156.1:0-3283 GCA_021802025.1 Actinomycetes bacterium | reverse complement strand
TGCACCTGTTTCACCAGCTCGGCGACCCCGAGCGCACCGTGGGCGTGGGGGAGCCAGTGCAGGTCGATGCCGAACACCGGGGCGTCGAGCCCGGCCAGGTGCCGGGCCACGTCGAAGCGGGGGTCGCGCAGCATCCGGTAGGCGAGGTTGACGAGGCGCGTGTTGTAGTGGTTCTGCTCCAGGTAGGCCGCGATGGAGGTGAGGCCGATCGGGTACATCTCGAACTCGTCGGTGGAGGGGATCACGTCTGCCAGTGGCCCCTGGAGGATCACCTCCTTGCGGAAGTCCCACACCGAGGGGGCGTGGAGCAGCACGAGGTCCAGGCCGAACACCCGCCGCCACGGCGCCCTCGATCGACCCGGGCCGGTGCTCACGCCGTCCCCCTCACCGCCGTCCCCCTCACCGGCGCGGTGTCCGAGCGGATGGAGGCGAGGAGGGGGGCCTTGAGGAGGTCGAGGGCGACGGTGGCGACGAGCACCGAGCCGAGGAGCACGCCGACGTCGACCAGCGGGACGGAGGCCATCAGGATCCCCCGGGCGGCGAGGACCGTGACGACGACGAGGTCGGCGACGGTGGCGCCCAGCATCCACCAGCTCGGGCGAGAGGCCCACATGTGGCGGCGCTCCCGGACGAGGTAGATGGTGGCCTGGCCGGTCGCGACCAGCATCACGAAGACGAGCGTCTGGGTGGCGGCGAGCCCCAGACCGAGCATGTCGCGCCCGACGAGGTAGGTGGCGAAGGCGAAGGCGAGCCAGGGGACCGCGACCCCGAGGGCGGCGAGGGAGAGCGCAGGGACCCGCCACCGGTCGGGGCGGGACGAGAAGCCGACGCGGTCGGTGGCGAGCGACATGGTGACGAAGTCGTTGGCGAAGAGCAGCAGCAGCACCAGGCGCGGGGTCGTGACGAACGTCCCGGTGGCGAGCAGACCCACGCCGAGGAACAGGGACACCTGGAAGGTCTTGGCGATCTTGTTCAAGGTGTAGGTGAGCATCCGCTGGTAGACGCGCCGGCCGGTCTCGACGGCCGCGACCACGTTGGCGAGCCCTTCGTCGGTGAGGACGAGGCTGGCCGCGCTCTTGGCGACGTCGGTCGCCGTCGACACGGCGATGCCCACCTCTGCCCGCTTCAGCGCGGGCGCGTCGTTGACGCCGTCGCCGGTCATCCCGACCACGTGCCCCGCGTGCTGCGCGCGCTCGATGAGCGCCAGCTTGTCGGCGGGGAGGACGCCGGCCATCACGTCGAAGTCGATGTCGGCGTCCGGCTGCGCCCGAAGGTCGTCCACCGAGCCCACGCGCTCGCCGATCCCGACATCTCGGGCGACGGCGAGCGCGGTCGGCGCCGCGTCGCCGGTCACCATCACCACCCGGACTCCGAGGTCGTCGAGGTGTGCCACGAGGGCCGCGGAGTCGGAGCGGACCGGATCGCCGAGGGCGACGAGGCCGGCCAGCTGGAGCCCCCCGTCGTCTGTCGTCGTGGCACCTGCCGCCACGGCGAGCACCCGGGCGCCGCTCGCGGCGAGGGAGGTCACGTCGTGTGCGACGTCGGACGGAGGTGCCTGGCTGAGCGCGGCGACGACCGAGGGGGTGCCCTTCATCACCTGCACCTCGTGGCCGCCGGCGTCGACGGTGGCCTCGGAGCGCTTGGTCGACGGGTCGAACGGGACGAACGTGCGGCGCGTGCCTGCGTCGTGCGCTCCTGCAGCCTTGGCGGCCTGGAGCACTGCGAGGTCGATGGGGTCCTGGGTGGCCTCGTCGGAGGCGGCTGCTGCGAGGGAGAGGACGTCGGTGTCGCCGTGCCCGCCGAAGGGGTGGACGGCGACGACGGTCAGGCGGTTCTCGGTGATGGTGCCGGTCTTGTCCGTGCAAAGGAGGTCCATCGCGGCCGCCTCTTCGATCGCGGAGAGGTGGGTGACGAGCACGCCGGCTCGGACCAGCTCGAGCGCGCCGACCGAGGTGGCGAGGGTGAAGGTGGCGGGGAGCGCCACGGGGACGGTCGCGACCACGAGGATCAGCACGAAGGGGAGCAGCTCGCTCGTCGGCAAGCGGGTGACGATCCCGTAGGCGATGACCGCCACGACGAGCGCGCCGTCCAGCGCGAGCAGCGCCCAGACGATCTTGAAGATCGTCTCTTCGAGGTGGCTTGCCGTCTTGGCGGTGCGGACCAGCTCGGCGGTGTGCCCGAAGTAGGTGTGGGACCCGGTCGCGGTCACCTCGCCGGTCGCCTCGCCACGGTGCACGATCGACCCCGAGTAGCAGGTGCCTCCAGAGGAGACGTCGACGTCCGCGGACTCGCCGGTGAGCACCGACTGGTCGACCGACACCGTCCCCTCGGTGACGGCGATGTCGGCAGGGACGATGTCGCCGACCCTGACGTGGACGAGGTCGCCGGGGACCAGCTGCTCGGCGTCGACCAGCTGCCAGCGGCCGTCGCGCCGGACCCGGGCACGGACGGCCAGCCGGCTGCGCAAGAGAGCGAGGGCGTTGGCCGCGCGGCCCTCCTGGACGAAGCTGAGCACCCCGTTGAAGACGACCAGCGCTGCGACGATGATCGCCTCGGTCACCTTGCCGGCCGCCAGCTCGAGGACGATGGCCGCCTCCAGCAGGTACGGCACCGGGCCGGTCAGCTTGGACGCGAGCTTGCGCACCAGGTGGCGGCGCTCGGCGGCGAGGGCGTTGGGCCCGAAGCGGGCAAGGCGCTCTGCGGCATCCGCCCCGGTCAGGCCAGCGGCGCCGACGTGGTCTGCGTGCTCGCCATTCCTGACCACGGCTGGACTGGCGCCGGCGTCCATTGACCGAGTGTCGCACCCGCGTCGCGGTGCCGGCCAGGGTCGAAGGCCCTCAACGCGCGTACGCTCGGGAATCAACCGATGCGTATATCGGGTTGAAGGAATGTAACCTGCGCGACAGGGCAAGGAGCCAGCCAATGGACACGAGCGCTCGACCGGCCGTCCTCGAGGTGGGGGGCATGACCTGCGACGACTGCGCCCGCCACGTGACCGCCGCCTTGAAGGGTGCGGGCGCCGAGGACGTCGCGGTCACCTGGCGAGCCGGCGAGGCGCGCTTCTCATGGCCCGAAGGGCTCGCCGGGGGCGCCGTGCGGGCCGCGGTCGAAGGTGCCGGCTACCGGCCCGGGTCCCTGCGCCTCCTCGGCACGGGACGTGCCACGGAGGCCGCGGACGGACGTGTCGACTACGACCTGGTCGTCGTGGGCGCCGGCTCGGCCGCCTTCGCCGCGGCGATCAAGGCCACCGAGGCCGGCTACCGCGTTGCATTGGTCGAGCACG
>JAKABC010000155.1 GCA_021802025.1 Actinomycetes bacterium | reverse complement strand
CCTGCTCACCGGCTCCTCCTCGGCCTTCTTCTCGGTGCGCTGCGCGGCGACGCTGGCGCGCGTGCTCGGGCGTGACCGGCCCGACTGGCTCGCCGCGGCCGGTCGGCTCGGTCACGCGATCGCCCACCACCCCGGCGCCTTCGCGCCCAAGAACGAGTTCGCCATGGACTGGTACTACCCGGTGCTCTGCGGGGCGCTCACCGGGGAGCGCGCTTTGACGCGCTTCGACGACGGCGCCGAGCGACACGTGATGGACGGGCACGGGGTGCGCTGCGTCTCGACCAACGACTGGGTGACCGCGGCCGAGACGGCCGAGTGCGCCCTCGCTCTCGACGCGATCGGCGCGACGAACCGCGCGCTCGAGCTCTTCGCCCTCACCTCGCGCCACCGGCGCGAGGACGGCGCCTACTGGACGGGCCTGGCCTACCCCGGGGCGGTCACCTTCCCCCACCGCGAGGTGACGACCTACACCGCGGCGGCGGTGCTGCTCGCGGCCGACGCCCTCACCTCGCGCACCGGCGCCGCCGGGCTCTTCCGCCACGACGAGTCCCCCCTCGTGCCGGTCGAGGACCACCCCGAGCCCGGCTGCGCCCGGCGCGTCTAGCCCGGGGCGAGCAGGACCCGCAGGGAGCCGACGGCGGCGATCTCGCCGTAGCCCGCGCCGAGCGCGTCGAGGTAGATCTCGTAGGGCGGACGGCCCCCGTCGGCCGGGTCGGGAAAGACGTCGTGGATGATCACGAGGCCGCCGGGGGCGACCTTGGGCGTCCAGGCGCGGTGGTCGGCCCAGGCCACGGCCTCGCCGTGGCCCCCGTCGATGAAGAGCAGGTCGAGGGGCTGGGCGAAGTGGCGCGCGACGAGCGTCGACTCTCCGACGATCCCCACCACGCTGCGCTCGAGGCCGGCGTCGATGATCGTGCGCTGCCAGTGGGGCAGCGTGTTGAGCCGTCCGTCGCGCTCGTCGACCAGCTCGGGGTCGAAGTGGGCCCAGCCCGGCTGGTTCTCCTCGCTGCCGCGGTGGTGGTCGAGCGAGTAGAGGAGCGACCCGGTCGCCTCGGCGGCGAGCCCGAGGTAGAGCGCGGACTTGCCGCACCACGCGCCGACCTCGAGCCAGGTCCCGCCGGGACGGGCCACCCCGAGCCGCTCGGCGTGCGCGCTGAGCGCGAGGCCCTCGTCCTCGGGCATGAACCCCTTGGTCGCGCGCGCTCGCGCGAGGAGCTCGTCGCGCCGACTCACCGCACCACCTGGATGAGCGAGAAGATCCCGAAGCCCAAGAAGACGAGCCCCCCGAGGCGACGGATCCAGGCGAGCGGGATCCGCCGTTCGAGGGCGCGCCCGCCGTAGGCGCCGAGGAAGGCCACGGTGATCAGCGCGACCGACGAGGCGGCGAAGACCCCGACGGGGGAGTGGGTGCGGGCGGTGAAGGTGAGGGCCTGGATCTGGGTCAGGTCGCCGAACTCGGCGAGGAAGATCACCCCGAAGGCGGTGGCGGCCTCGCGCAGGGCCCCGGTGCGGCGCTCGCGGGCCGCCTCGGCCTCGCCTTTCGCCTCGGCCGCCTCCTCCTTGGATAAGAGGAGGTAGAGGGCCCCGCCCAAGAACAAGATGGTCACGACGATCTCGCGCACGCGGTTGGGCAGGAGGGTGACCAGCCCGCCCGCCGTGACGGCGATGGCCATCTGGACGACGAAGGCGGCCGACGCCCCGAGCGCCACCGGCAGGGGCCGGCTGCGCGCGGCCATCACGATGGTCGCGATCATCGTCTTGTCGGGCAGCTCCAGCAGGAACATCGCCCCGGCGATCCCGAGCAGGGTCCCGACGCTCACCGCCCTAACGCCCTCGACCGGTCGGGCGCGCGGCGACCCCGGGGGTTCCCTCGGCCCGCGAGGGTCGCGTCCGCGCCCGGACCCGCGAGGGTGTCACGGTCGCTCACTCTAGGGCGCCGGGCGCCGGGCTCAGGTGAACTGGGTGCGGATGGCCTCGGCGAAGAGCAGGCCCACCCGCAGGCGCTCCAGCTGCTGTTCGACCGTGGCCGGGTAGCCGCCGGGCACGGGGTGGGCCGTGTGGAAGGCGATGACCTCGGCGGCGAGGTCGGGGTGGGCGAGGAAGGTCGGGGTGCCGCTGGCCAGGCGCGCGAGCTGGCTCGGGGCGAACCTCGCCTTCGCGTCGTCCCACCGGCTCGCGATGTAGCGCCACACGGCCGGACCGGAGTGCTCGTTCGTCGTGAGCAGGGGCAAGATGAGCGGCGCGTCCTGGGCGCGGAACTCCTCGAAGCAGCGTCGGGCCGCGTCGAGCCCCACGCGCTCGTCGGGGAACGACCCCAGCGCGCTGAGATAGCGCATCTCGTCCTGGGGGGTCGCCGCGGTGCGGTAGTGCTCGAGGAAGGCCTCGTAGTCACCGGGCCGGTTGAGGCTGGCCACCAGGCGCAGGATCGTCCCGGCGAGGTCGCCGTGCAGGTCGCCGGCCTCGTAGCGGCGCAGCGCCTCGGCCCGGATGGCCCCGTCCTCGCAGATCCCCCCGAGGATGCGGATCACCGCGGCGCGCATCCGCGGGGTGAGCTCGTCCTCGCCGGGAACGGCGTCCCAGCCCAGTCGCTCGTACTGGGGCAGCGCGATCGCGCGCACCTGGGCGATGAGGGTGGCGCGCTGGGCCGCGTCCAGCGGGCGCCGGATCGTGTCGAGGGCGATGCCGATGGCCTCCCACGCCGCGGGGGTGACGTGATCGCCCAGGTGGGAGATGACCAGGCGGAACTGCTCCCAGGTGGTGAGGCGCGCGAGCAGGGCGGCCCACGCGTCGTCGACCATCGTCGTGCGCTCGAGGTCGTCGAGCGTCGCGATGTGCGGGGCCAACGCCTCGAGCTCGGCGGCGCCGTAGAGGGTGCGGTAGCAGCCCCAGCCCCCGGCGTTGGCGACGACCGGCGCGGCGTCGGTGACCGCGACGGGGTCGCGGTCGAGCAGGTGCTGGGTCGAGCGGCCGCCACCGACCGAGCGGGTCGCCACCGGCACCAGCCAGTGGTCGCCGATCTGGCTCTCGGGGGTCTTGGGCGCGTAGCTGAAGGGCCGCTGGGTGAGCGTGCCTTCGGCGTAGGTCACGAGGGGGTGGCCGCCCTGGAGGATCCAGGTGTTCATCATCTCGCGCACGCGCTGGCCCGACACCTCCTCGAGGGCGTCCCACAGGTCGCTCGTGCGCGCGTTGGCGTACTGGTGCTTGGCCACGTAGTGGCGCATCCCGTCGCGGAAGGTCTCGGCGCCGAGGAACTGCTCGAGCATGCGCAGGACCGACGCACCCTTCTCGTAGGTCAACAGGTCGAACATCGCCTGGGTGTCGTCGGGGGAGACGACCTCGAACTCGATGGCCCGCGTGGCGGACAGTCCGTCGATCTGCAGGGCCAGGTCGCGGAAGTAGTTCTGACCCACCCAGGTCTTCCACTGCGGTCGGAACTCGTCGGTGCACACGAGCTGCATGAACGTGGCGAAGGCCTCGTTCAGCCAGATCCCCTCCCACCACTCCATCGTCACGAGGTTGCCGAACCACTGGTGGGCGATCTCGTGCAGGACGACCTCGACCACCCGGAAGCGCTCCGCCTGGGAGGCCGTCGCGGGGTCGACGAGGAGCGCCGTCTCGCGGTAGGTGATGCACCCGACGTTCTCCATGGCGCCCATGGCGAAGTCGGGGATGGCGATCATGTCGAGCTTCTCGCCGGGGTAGGGGATGGCGAAGTAGTCACCGAACCACCGCAGGCAGAAGTCGGCGGCCTCCAGGGCGACGTCGGCGAGGTGGACCTTGCCGAGCGGCGTGATGACCCGCAGCGGGACGCCGTCGACGTCGATCGTGCGCGACTCCTCGAAGGGCCCGATCACCCAGGCGACCAAGTACGTCGACATCTTCATCGACGGGGCGAACGCGATCGAGCGTCGCCCGTCCCCGAGGTCGGTCTCGGCGGCGATCGGGGAGTTGGAGTA
>JAKABC010000012.1 GCA_021802025.1 Actinomycetes bacterium | reverse complement strand
GGCCAGATGAGGGCTACCCCGCTGATTCCTGAAGAACCACTTTCGATGGTGGCGGGGGGAGGATTTGAACCTCCGACCTTCGGGTTATGAGCCCGACGAGCTACCAGACTGCTCCACCCCGCGGTGGATCACTCACTATACCTGCGTCACGACGCCTTCCAACGCGGGTCCCGCCCAAAGAACTCCGGCTGCGACACGACGAAGGTGACGCAGACCTCGAGCGTGGCCCTGATCTGGTCACACGGATTGGTTGGTGAGACGGGTGTGGAGTTGGGATACGGCTGTCGTGACGGCAACGCGCCGGCCGCCCACGAGTTGGGTGCCCTTGTGCCCGGAGCTCGGTTAAGAGTTTGCGTCGCGCTTGCGCGGTGGGCCGCCAACGTGAATATCCGGCACGATTGACTACCGGGACGGAGATGGTATCCCCTCGAATCCGCCGAGCGTAACCGTTCACTCTCTGTTTGAAGACCTTGACGGTCCGCGGTGCAAAGGCGCCGAACCCACCAATAGCGTTGGGACGAGACCCCGCGCGATGGCCCCGACGCGGCCGGCGTGTCGAGCCTCACGTCAGGAACACAGGCCAGGGATCCGCCGTTGTGGGGCCGCGACCGTCGCCGCTGGTCAGGCGCCTCCAGTCCGACGGTGAGAAAGGGGCCTTCGATTAGCCTGCCCTAAGTGAATCGCCCGGTAGCCATGGGTCGCCCATCCTCGCGTCAGGCCCCCGGCATCCAGTCCGCACACGCTCGGGGACCCCTCGCCACCATCGCTCGTCGGGTTGTGACGCCCCTGTTCTCGCTACTCGCCGGTACCCTCGCCCTCAGCGCGTGCGGAGGGGCGTCGGGCACCACCATCACCCTCTATAACGGCCAGCACGTCCAGACGACCGACGCCCTCGTGGCAGCTTTCGAGAAGGTCCACCCCGGTATCCACGTCCTGGTCCGCAGCGACTCCGAGAACACCCTCGACGCCCAGATCGTCGAGGAGGGGTCGCGCTCACCGGCCGACGTGTTCTTCGCCGAGAACTCCCCCGCCCTCGAGTACCTCCAGGGCCGGGGCCTGCTCGCCCCGCTCCCCCGCGGAGTGCTGGCGGCCACCCCGCCGCGCTTCGACTCACCCATCGGCCGCTGGGTCGGGGTGACGGCCCGGGTGAGCGTCATGGTCTATAACCCCACGATGGTCCCACGGCGAACGCTGCCCACGAGCATCCTGGCGCTCGCCAAGCCTCGCTACCGGGGCCTGCTCGGGCTCGCCCCGAGTGAGACGGACTTCCAGCCGATCGTCACCGCCGTGATGCGCGCCGTAGGTCGAGCGCGAACCCTGACCTGGCTCGAGGGGTTGAGAAGGAACGCCGCGGGTCACCTTTACTCGAGCAACGAGGCGCTCACGCTCGCGGTGAACCGCGGCGCGGTGGGCCTCGCCGTGATCGACCAGTACTACTGGTATCGCCTGCGCGCGACCCTCGGCGCCGGCGCCATGCACTCGGCGCTCGCCCCCTTCGCGCCAAGGGATCCCGGCTACGTGGTCGATGTGTCGGGCGCCGGCGTGCTTACCTCGACCCACCACCGCCGCGCGGCCGTCGCCCTGGTGCACTTCCTCGTCTCTCGAGCGGGTCAGGAGATCATCGCGCACTCCGAAAGCTTCGAATACCCCCTTGCCTCGGGGGTGGTCACCGTTCAACCCGAGACACCATTCGCCACGCTGAAGCCCGACCCCATCACGATCGCCCAGCTGGGCACCGGCTCGACCGCCGTGAGCTTGCTGCGCGAAGCCCAACTGCTGTGAGCGTGCTTTCGCCAGCGCGGCCCGTGGCCATGGCTCGGGTGGGGCGTCGCAGCCGCCGACCCGTAACACTTCTCGTCGCGAGTGCCGTTGTCGTCCTCGCCCTCGCCGGACCCCTCGCGTTCTTGGTCGTCCAGGCATCGGGCGTGGGCTGGGGGCCGATCGCGCACCTCCTCTTCCGCTCGCTCACGGCGAGTCTGCTCTGGAACACGGTGCGTCTCAGCGTCGTGGTGACTGCGCTGTGCGCGATCATCGGCACTCTCTGTGCGTACCTCGTCGAGCGCACGGACCTGCCGGGGCGTCGGCTCTGGGGGGCCCTGCTCGTCGTCCCCTTCGCGATCCCCGACTTCGTCGTGGGCTTCGGCTGGACCTCGATCGACCCGGGCGTCACGGGCTACTGGGGCGCCGTGCTGGTCATGACCCTGGCTGTCTACCCCCTCGTCTACCTCCCGGTGGCGGCCGCCCTTCGCGGAGCCGACCCCGGACTCGAGGAAGTCGCGCGCAGCCTCGGGCTCGGTCGGCTCGCTCGGTTCTGGCGCGTCACCGTCGGCCAGGCCCGTCGCGCCATCCTGGGCGGCTGCCTGCTCGTGACCCTCGTCATCCTCGCCGAGTACGGCGCGTTCGAGATCCTGGGCTACCAGACCTTCACGACCGAGATCTTCAGCGAGTACTCGGTCGGTTTCGACCTCGCGGCGGCGAGCGCGCTCTCGTTGGTGCTGGTCGGGCTGTCCCTCGTGGCCCTGGTGTTCCAGAACCTGGTGCGCGAGCGCCACGGCGCGCGCGTCGCGCGCGGGGCGGCACGCCGTCATGCCCCCCAACACCTCGGACGGGCTACGGCGGTGGCGTTGCTCGGCGTGGTGGCGCTCGTGGTCGCGGCCCTCGGGGTCCCCGTCGGGGCCACCCTGTACTGGATGACCCGCGGCACGTCGAGCGCTCTCACGGGCGACTCCCTCGTCGGCGCCGGCCTGACGACCGCCGCCTACGCGGCGGCGGCGGGGCTGCTCGCCACGGTGATGGCGCTACCGATCGCGCTGCTCGTGGTGCGACACCCCAGCCGGCTGCGCTCGGCCCTGTCCCAGTCCACGCTGCTCATCCTGGCCGTCCCCGGGGTGGTGATCGCCCTCGCCCTCTCGTCGTTCACCGAGCAGCACCTCGGGGGGATCGGCTACCAGAGCGCGCCCCTACTCGTGCTCGCCTACGCCCTGATGTTCTTCCCCCTCGCCCTCGTTGGGGTGCGCGCCTCGGTCGCCCAGGCGCCCCGCGCCCTCGAGGAGGTGGCCGGCTCGCTCGGGCTCAGCCGGGCCCGCGTCTTTGTGCGGGTGACCCTGCCGCTCGTCGCGCCGGGACTCGCCGCCGCGTTCTGCCTGGTCTTCTTGTCGGTGGTGACCGAGCTCACCGCGACGCTCATCCTCATCCCCACGGGCGCCCAGACCCTGGCCACCCAGTTCTGGGCGTACCAACAGAACCTGGCCTACGGTCAGGCCGCACCCTTCGCCCTGGCGATGATGGTCGTGGCGGCCGTCCCGGCCTACCTGCTCGGACGGTTCTTCGACCGACTCCCCACGCAGCGCGCGAGCGTCCTCGACCCTAGGGTGCTGTCGTGATGGACCTCGAGGTCACCGACGTGACCAAGGCGTACGGCGCGACCCCGGTCCTGGCCGGGATCGACCTCGCGATCGGCAGCGGCGAGTTCGTAGCGGTCCTCGGGCCCTCGGGTAGTGGTAAGACGACGCTCCTGCGCGTGATCGCCGGCTTCGAGCGCGCCGACGCCGGCGTCGTGCGCGTGCACGGCGAGACCGTCGACGACGCCACCACTTTCGTCCCGGCCGAACGACGACACGTCGGCTACGTGCCCCAGGAGGGCAGCCTCTTCCCCCACCTCACCGTGGCCCAGAACGTGGGCTTTGGCCTCCCGCACCGGGAGCGCCGCGGCGCGCGCGTCGCCGAGCTGCTGTCGCTCGTGGGCTTGGCGGACCTTGGGCGGCGCTACCCGCACGAGCTCTCCGGGGGCCAGCAGCAGCGCGTGGCCCTGGCGCGCGGGCTGGCCATCGACCCGCGCCTCGTGCTGCTCGACGAGCCCTTCAGCTCACTCGACGCGGGACTGCGGGCCGCCCTGCGCACCGACGTGCGCCGGGTGATCCGCGAGGCCGGGGCCACCGCGGTGCTCGTCACCCACGATCAGGACGAGGCGCTGTCACTCGCTGACCGGGTCGCGGTCATCCGCGACGGGCGGATCGCCCAGTGCGACACCCCCGAACGTCTCTACGCCCACCCGGCGACGCCCGAGCTCGCCCGCCAGTTCGGCGAGGTCAACCTCCTTGCCGGCACGGCCCGCGACGGCCGCGTCGTAACGGCCCTCGGCGACCTCAACGTCGCGGGCAACGTAAAGCCCGGCGCGGTTTGGGTACTGGTACGCCCCGAGCAGGTCGTCGTCGACGGTTCGGGTGGACCCGCGCACGCCGAAGTCCTCGACACCGAGTTCTACGGTCACGACGCCGTGGTGCGACTGCGGCCCGAGACCCCGGGCGCCCCCTGCCTGCTCGCGCGCGTGGCGAACCCTTCCCTGCTCCCGGCGCGTGGTGAGCGCGTCGCACTACGCGTCGCGGGACCGGTCGTCGCCTGGCCCCAGGGCCCGGAAGAAGACGCCCTTCAGGCGCGACCGGCCTGACCAGCGCCCACCTCGGTAACATCACTCAGGCCGGACGAGTGCCGGCCCTGTACGCGAATGGAGGGTCTCAATGAGACTGCTATCGAGGGGGGGCCGTATCGGGTCCCGTGCCCTAGCCGTGGTGGTGGCCGCGACGTCGTCAATGCTGATCGTCGCCGGCGCGTTTGCGGCGCCGGCCGGCGCCGCGCCGGCGGGCCGCGCTACGGCCGCACCGGTGTGCACGGTCGCCGTGAGCGCCGGACCCGGCGTGGTCGTCAACGGCACGATCATCGCCGGCGTCGTCGGGGGCTCGACCCAGATCACCCTGGACTGCAACCAGTCCGCCCAGGCCGCCCTGGCCGTCGAGGCGACCCTGCTCGCGAGCCTCGGCACCGCGAACGTCGTGCCCACCGGCGAGGTCGACACGAGCGCCCTCGCCCAGTTCGCGCCCTCGGCCACCGACACGGGTTGTCCGGCCGGCTCGAACTGTGCGCTGGCCACCGTGGCGATCCCGGCGACCTACAGCGCCTCTGACCCCAACGCCCAGTGCCCGCCGACCCAGGCCCAGATCAACGCCGGCGTGTTCGGCTGCGCGATCGCGGCGGTGACGGCCCAGAACACCCCGGTCACCGGGGGCGAGTTCCTGCTCCAGTACGCCAGCCAGGCCCTCACCACGCCGGCCAACCCGACGATCAGCGCCCTGCAGAGTACGGGCGCGCCCGGCAGCACGATCAACGTCGCGGACGCCGCCGGCGCGACGGGCTACTGGTGGGGTGACGCCATCCAGCTGATCCAGGCCAACGAGGGCCTCGCCGCCCCGGCGACGCCGCCCGCCTCGTGCACCGCCGGGGGCTACGGCAACGCCCCGACCGCCACGATGAGCGTCCTGTGGTACGCGCCGGCCTCGACGACGCCGCTCATCTCCTCGCCGTCGAACCTGGCGATCTCGAACGACTGCTACACCGGCAAGGACCTCGTCCCGCCGGCCCTCAGCGGCACGATCACCGTCCCGGCGACCGCGGCCTCGGGCACGACCTACGAGGTCTACGTCTGCGAGCTCGACCTCACGCCCTACCCCGGCTCGACCACCAGTCCCTGCGGGCCGGCCGTCAACGGGCTCGGCTGGATCAGCGCCTCGTTCCCCTTCACCGTGAAGGCCGGCGTCATCAGCCAGAACCTGCCGATGTCGGGGTCTACGACCGCCGCCTCCTCCAGCCACTTCTCGGTGCAGCTCGCCACGAGTGGCGCCAGCGGCGCGGTGACCTACACCCAGAGCGGGAGCTCGAAGCTGAACGTCTCGACGACCGGGCTCGTCACGACCACGGGCCCGCTCAACGCCGGCACCTACACGGTGAGTGGCACGACGAGTGACGCCGCCGGGGACATCGGCCACTTCAACTTCAGCCTCGAGGTGTCGGGCTCGCTGCGTCCGGTGGTGCACCGTGAGGTGGGCACGGCCGTACCGGGCCACCTGGCCGTGATCACCGTCATCGGGGTGAACTTCGTCGGACGGCCCACCGTCACCGCCCCGGGCGTGCGTGCGATCGTCGTACGGGCGGCCCCCACGCGGGTCGTGCTGCACCTCTTCGCCTCGGCCCGCTTCGCCCGCGGCCGCCACTACTTGCTCTTGCACTTCAAGAACCGCACGACGGTCCGGGTCTACTACAGCGCTCTGTAGGGGCCTAGTGCGCGAGGCGGGGCCCGAGCGGCCCCGCCTCGCGCACTAGGGTGCGGGTCGTGCCCGACCCCGGCCCCCGAGCGCGCGCCGAGCTCGACGCCCTCGACATAGCGGTTACCTATAGCGGGTCACTCGCCGACGACGACCGCCACGACGAGAGCCTCCACCCACGCGGGGCCGAGCCCTACGCCGTCGCGCGCCCGGTCGAGACCGACGACGTCGTGGCCCTGGTGGGCTGGGCGCGCCGCCACGGCGTGGCGATCACCGCCCGCGGAGCCGGCACGGGCCTCTCGGGAGGGGCTGAGCCGAGCGAGGGGTCCCTCGTCATCTGCTTCGACCAGATGGACCGGATCATCGAGGTCGACGTGGCCAACCAGGTGGCCGTCGTCGAGGCCGGCGTCACCCTGCGCCAGCTCAACGAGCACCTCGCGCCTCTGGGACTCCACTACCCCGTCGCCCCGGGCGAGACGTCCTCGACCCTCGGCGGGAACGTCAACACCAACGCCGGGGGCATGCGTGCCGTGCGCCACGGCGTCACCCGTCACCACGTGCTGGCGCTCGAGCTCGTCCTCGCCGACGGCTCCGTGGTGCGCACCGGCGCACCCGTGGTGAAGCTCTCCTCGGGCTACGACCTGACCCAGCTCGTCATCGGCAGCGAGGGCACGCTGGCCCTGGTGACCGAGGTCACGGTCCGGCTCACCCCGCGGACCGATCACCGCGCGACGGTACTCGCCCCCTTCGCCTCGCTCGACGCCGTGACCGAGGCGGTGACCCGTCTGCTGCGCGCCGGGCTCGCCCCGTCGTTGCTCGAGTACATCGACGCACTCACGATGGCCGTCCTGGTGCGCGAGACCCCCTTCACCCTCGGACTCTCGCCCGAGCGCGTCGAGGCCACCACGGCCTACCTGGTGCTCGTCCTCGAGACCCGCACGGGCGCCCAGCTCGACGAGGACCTCGCCGCGAGCGCCGAGATCCTCGATTCGGCCGGGGCATTAGACGCCCTCGTCCTCGACGGCCGAGCGGCCGACGATCTGATTGCCGGGCGCGAGCGGGCCTTCTGGTTCGCCAAGGCCGCCGGGGCCAACGACATCGTCGACGTCGTCGTGCCCCGGGCCCACGTCGCGCGCTACCTCGAGGACGTCGCCCGGATCGCCGGCGAGCACCAGGCCCTCGTCACGGGCTGTGGCCACGTGGGCGACGGGAACGTGCACCTCTCGGTGTTCTGCGCCGACGACGCCCGGCGCGAGCGCCTCCTCGTCGAGCTCTACCGGGCCGGGATTGCCCTCGGCGGGGCGATTAGCGGCGAGCACGGCCTCGGCCGCGACAAGTGGGACGCCTACCTCGAACTGACCGACCCCACGCTCATCGCCCTCCAGCGTCGGGTGAAGGCGGCCTTCGACCCCGAGGGGCTCCTCGGCCCGCCCGGTCGGCGGGCCTAGCCCTTGGCGAGGGCGCCCTGGGCCGCCCGGATGGCCTGGTCCATCGCCTCGACGTCGCGCTGGTAGGCCCCGAGGTCGCCCGCGGCGAGCGCGTTCTGGGCCGCGCTGTAGGCGGCCGCGGCGCGCTGGAGCTCGCTCGCCAGGCTCTGCGTGGTGGGCGTCGTCGAGCCGCCCGACGGCGTCGTCGAGCCGCCCGAACGGACTGGGCTCGTCCCGGCCACCGCGCGGGCCGCCGGGCCGAGCACGTCGGTGAGGGCGCCGGCGAGGGTCGGCTCGATCCCGACCTGCTGGTTGAACACGGCGATCACGTAGCGCAGTTCGGGCATGGGGTTCGAGGTGCTGGTGACATAGAGCGGACGGATGTAGAGCACGCTCGAGTCCAGCGGCACGGTGAGGTTGTTGCCGAGCAGGACCTGGGAGCCGTGCTGGTCGAGCGGGGTGATGATCGAGCTGACCTTGGAGTTCTGCTGGATCTCGGAGTCGGCCTGGAGCGGGCCGGTCACCGTCGTGCCCCGGGGTGTCTCGTAGACGTTGAGCTGGCCGTAGTTGCTCGGGTCACTCGTGGCGGCGAGGATCGCGCTCAGCCCCTGAACCCGCGACGAGTTGCCCGCCGGGACAAAGTCGAGCATGGCGAGCAGCTGCTGGCCCGTCGAGTTGGGCAGCGCTCCCACCTGGTAGATCGGGCTCATCGGCGAGAGCTGACTGCCGATGACCTCACCGTTGCTCGCCACGAGCTGGGTCGAGGAGATCAACGACGCTGGGCTCCCGGCACCGGTCGTCGGGGTCACCTCCCAGCGGTCCGAGGCGGAGTAGAAGGAGCTGGCCCCGGTGATGTGGTAGCGCCCGAGCACCGCCGCCTGCACCGAGAGCAGGTCCGAGGGGTAGCGAAGGTGGTCGAGGATCGTCACCGGCATCGCGCTCATGGGCTGGAACAGGGTGGGGAAGGCCGAGCGGTACGCCTGGATGATCGGGTCGCTCGGGTGGATCACGTAGAAGTGGATCGAGCCGGAGTAGGTGTTGACGACAGCCACCACCGAGTTGCGCACGTAGTTGAGCGAGGTCGGGAGTCCGCCGATGGTCGGCGTGAGCTGGTCGGCGTTCTCGCTGTAGGGGTACTGCGAGGTCGTGGTGTAGCCGTTGAGCACGTAGTCGACGTGCCCGTTGGCGATCACGGGGTAGACCTTGGAGTCGAAGCTGAGGAAGGGCGCGGCCATCTTCACCATCTGGCGCACGTCGCGCACGAACATGACCCGGCTGTGCGAGGTGATCTGGTTCGAAATCAAGAAGTTGAAGTTGCCCAGTCGCAGCGCCAGCGCCAGGCGGGAGAAGAGGCCCCCGACCGGCACCCCGCCGCCGCCGTGGTAGTGGGTGTAGACGGGGGTGCCGGCGTTGGCCCCGGTGTTGACCTGGTAGTCGAGCTCGGGCTGCTTGGTGTCGGCCACCACCCATCCCGACTGATCCAGGCCGAAGTAGACGTCGGGCTCGGTGAGCACGGGCAGCCCGCCGGTCGAGGTCGGCGGGATGTTGCCGACCTCGAAGATCGGGTTGCCGGTCGCGGTGTCGACCGTGTTGGCCGCCACCACCGCCACGCCGATCCCGTGGGTGTAGACGAGGTGCTGGTTGACCCAGTTCTGGCTGGGGAGGTTCGAGGGGTCGATCTGACGGGTGCCGATCAGGACCGGGGTCAACTGGCCGTTGACGTAGTAGCGGTCGACCGACAGGTTGGGGAAGGTGTAGTACGAGCGCATCGCCTGGCGCCGGGTGACCGTGTTGAGCGAGATGTTGCTCGACGGGTCCCAGAGGCGGATGTTGCGCAGTGTCGCCAGGTCGGCCGTGACCTCGGACGGGGTGATCGACGAGGCCCCCGCGAAGGGGTGGTAGGCGACGGTGTCGAGCCCGTAGGCGGCGCGCGTGGCGGTGATGTCGCGCTGGATGTAGGGGGCCTCCAGGTTCTCCTGGTTCGGACTGACCTTGAGCGCCTGGAGGAAGGTCGGGTAGAGCACGCCGATCACCAGGGCGACGAAGGCCCAGAGCCCGACCGCGACGGCGGGGAGGGACCAGCCCCGGGAGCGGACGTTGTAGAGCAGGATCGCCGCCGCGGCGAGCGAGAGGAAGAAGAGGATCGTGAGGGCCGGGATGCGGGCGTGAACGTCGGTGTAGCCCGCGCCCTCGGCGAAGCCGTTGGTCGAGAGCACCAGGTCCCACTTGGCCAGCAGGTACCCCACGGCCTTCATCACGGCGATCCCGGCGCCGATCACCGAGAGGTGAGCCTTCACCCGCGGTGACACCCGAGGCGAGACGTTGGCCGCGCGGATACCGCCGTTCAAGAAGTGGAAGATCGCCGTCACCACGAGGGTCACGATCAACGTGACGAGCAGCCACGTCGCGCAGAACGAGACGAACGGGAGGGTGAAGACGTAGAAGCCGACGTTCTTGTGGAAGAGGGGGTCGGTCGTGGCGAAGGGCCGGGCGTGGGCGAACAGGAGGTAGTTCTGCCACTCGCCCGTCGCGTTGAGTCCGGCCACCAGACCAAAGACCAGGGCGATCGCGGCGTAGATCCGCTTGGCGTAGGGCCGAACGGCGTTCTGGAATCGCCGCACCACCTCGTCCTCGGGCTCAAAGGTCAGGTCCCGGGCCCCGAAACGGTCGGTCAGCAGGAGATTGAGCCATAAGAGGAAGAAGAAGACCGCGCCGAAGGTCAGTCCGAGGCCCACCCGGATCCAAAAGAGCGTGGAGAAGACCGACGTCTGGCCGATCGAGGCGAACCACATCTCGTCGGTCCAGACCGTGGCGATGTTGCGCAGCGAGAAGAAGACGACCAGCAGGACCAGAATCCCCACCCCGACCCACAGCCGGCGTGACACCCGCCCGAGCCGCCGGGGGCGCGGCGGGAGGTCGGTCGGGCTGCGCACGCGACGAGCCTACGGGCCCTAGGCCGGCACGACGGCGCAGGCGCAGCCCGCGTGCAGCGGGGGGTACAGCGACCCGCTGGGGAACTTCTCACCGGCCCGGTGGTCGCGGGTCGCAGCGTCGCGCGCGCACAGGTCGCACGGCGGGTCGCCGGGGGCAACCGCGAAGCGCAGGGGCGCCCCGTCGGACGCCGCCACCACGCCGGCGTTGAAGGCCCGGCGCGCCACGTCCGCGCACAGCCGCTCGACCCGCGCACCACGCCACTCGCGGTAGGCCGCGTTGGCGCGCTCGGCGCCGTCGCCCGCACCATCGGAGAGGATGCGCTTTCGCAGCGCGACGACCACGGTCACCGCCAGGTCGGCCGCGCACTCGTCGAGGGTGTCACGGTCGACGAGGGCGTCGTGGGCGGCTCCCGCGTCGCGAGCGAAGGCGACCCCGGCCGCGGCCGCGTGGGCCAGGGCCTCGTAGGCGGCGTCGGCGTAGCGCGAGCGCTGCACGCGCTCGTCCTCGAGCTCGGTGGTGATCATGGCGGTCACGTCGCGCAGGCGCTCGAGCACCACGTTCTGGTCGTCCTGGAGCGCCCGCTTGACCCGACGGGTGAGGACCGCGAGGGGTTCGGCGAGGGCGGCGTCGCGACGGTGGAAGATCTCGTCGTCGGGGGTCTCGGCCCGTCGGGCCGCCGCCCGGCGGGGGGCCGGGGCGCTCGCGCCACGCTCTTCGAGCGTGGCCTTGCGCAGGCGGGCGAAGATCTCGTTGACGACGTCGGTGCCCGACATCTCCTCGCCCTCGTCGCCCGTCGCAGCGGGCGACGCCGGGGCCGGGACCTCGGCCGACTCGACGCGCGCGCGCCGACGGGTCCGGGGCGTCTCTTCGGTCGGGGGCGCCTCCCCGGGCGGGCGCGGCGCCGGGACGACGCCGGCCCCCAAGGGGGTGGCGACGACCTCGGGCACGTCGCGCAGCGGGGTCCCGGCGAGGAGCTCCTCCTCGGTCGGCTCGGGCGCGGGGCCCGACTGGCGCAGGGCCTCGGTGGCGGCGGCGCGAGCGGCCTCGTCGGAGGTCGCGACCTCGGCCAGCACGTCGTCGACGCGCTGGCGCACCGAGCCGATGAAGCCGTTGAGCGAGTCGCGCGCGGCGCGCAGCTGTTCGATCTGCAGGTGGAGGGCCTTGCGCTTCACGGCGAGGTCGTTGAGCACCGTGCGGCGCGCGCCGGTGGCCTGCTCGACGATCGCGCGGCCCTGCTCACGCGCCCGCTCGACGAGGGCCTCGCCGTTGACCTTCGCCGACTCGATGAGTCGCTCGGCCGCCAGACGCGCGTCGTGGTCGATCTGGGCCGCCGTGTTCTCGGCCTCGGTGACGAGGGCGGCCGCGCGCTCTTGGGCCTCGACGAGGTAGGCGGCACCCCGCTGCTGGCTCTCGGAGAAGATCTGGGCGGCCCGCTCCTGGGCCTCGGCGGTGACGCGCCCGGCCTCCTCGTGGGCCGAGCGCAGGATCGCCGCGCTCTGGGCGCCCAGGGCGGCCGCCAGGGTCGCCTCGTCGAGGACCGGGTTGGCCGCCTGGCGCCGGGCCTCGGCGAGCTGCTCGTGGAGCTCGCGCACCCGGCTCTCGAGGTGGGCCATCTCGCGGGCGGCCGCTTCGAGGTGCATCCGCACCTCGTTGGGGTCGTAGCCGCCCTTGCGCACGACGCTGAAACTGGATCGGGCCAGATCGGACGACGTCAGGCGATTCGAGGAGTGGATACGCCGGTCGTCCATCCCTTAGAGCCTACGGCGTCGGGCCTCGTCGCCGGGGCCTTAGCCCGAGGTGGTCCGCGGCGCGCTCAGCGGGTCGGGGGCGGCTCCACCCAGGGTGCGCAGGTCGGCGAGCGCCTGGGCGAGGGTCGTGACCCCGAGGACCCGCAGCCCCGGCGCGCCCGAGCGGGCCGCGCCGACTTCCGAGCGCGGCACGATGAACACGCGCGCCCCGGCGCGCTCGACGGCAACGGCCTTCTCGGCCACCCCACCCACCGGACCGACCGCCCCGCCGACGGCCATGGTGCCGGTGGCGGCCACGCCTTGGTGCCCGGTGATCGAGTGGCGGCTCAGCAGGTCGACCAGGGTGAGGGTCATGGCCAGCCCGGCCGAGGGCCCCCCGATGTTGGCCGTGTCGATGCGCACGCGCGCCGGCAGGCGGTAGGCGACGTCGTCCTCGAGGGCCACCCCGAGGAAGGAGCGGTCGGGACCCGTCACGCCGGGACAGCCGCTCGAGGCGATCCCGGCGGGGGGCGTCGTCGTGGTGACGGTGAGGGTGCGCGGGGGGCGCCACGAGAGGACGCCCGTCGCCGAGATGCGCACCGGACGCACGCCGAGGCGCACGACGCGGCCCGGGGCGAGGTCGTGGAGCGCCGCGACCAGGCCGCAGGCGTCAGCGACGCGCCGTCCGGCGACCGACGTCACGACGTCGCCCACGGCCAGCCCCGCGCGCGACGCGGGCGAGGGGACGACGACACCCGTGAGGGTGGCGCCGACCCCGGTGGACGGGACACGCCAGCCCACGGTCCGGAAGGCCTCAACCTCGGCCGCGAGCTGGGCGTCGCGCATCTGGAGGTAACCCTGGGCCGCGAGCTCGGACGTGGGCACCCCGGGAGGCGTGAGGGCGTCGGCCGGGACGAACTGGACGTGGTTCGACAGGTGCAGGGTCAGCCACGAGAGCGCACTCAGTTGCTGGAGGTAGACGTCGGTGAGGTAGATGTCACCGGGGTGGCGCGCGGTCGCGACGCCCCGGACGTGCACCAGGGGCGCGACCGGCGTGGCGTTGCCCGGGGTCAGCGCGTACTCGTTGAGGGGCACCCGGGCGGCCACGACCCCGGCCAGCACGAGCACGAGGACGGCGCCGGCCAAGGTCCGCCAGCGGCGCCGGACGCGGTCGGGTGGTGGAATGGGGTCGTGTCCGACGATGGCAATACGGTAGCGGTCGGCCTCGAGGCCCTCGTGCGCGCCGGCCACGACGCCGGGTCGGCGTCGCGGGTCAGGTTGGAGGGGGCGCTCGCCCGGGGCACGACCCGCGAGCGCGTCGTCGCCCTGCGCGGACTCGCCCGACGCGACGAGATCGACGAGCCGCGCTGGTGCGCGCTCGTCGCCGACGGGGACCCCGTGGTGCGACGCGAGGCGCGCGAGCAGGCGGCCCACCGAGCCCCGCGCACGCCGGCGGTACGCGACGCGCTGGTGTGCGGGCTCGCCGACGACGACCCCCTCGCCCTCGACGCCGCGGCCTTCGCCCTGGGCGAGTTCGGCGACGGTACGGCCGTGGGGCCGCTGTCGCGAGTCGCGCGCGAGCACGACGACCCGCGCTGTCGCGAGTCAGCGGTCGCGGCGCTCGGGGCGATCGGCGATCCCGAGGGACTGGCCGCCGTGCTCGACGCGCTCGAGGACCGCCCACCGGTGCGCCGGCGAGCGGTGGTGGCCCTCGCGGCCTTCGTTGGGCCCGAGGTCGACGCGGCGCTGGAGCATGCGCGCTCCGACCGCGACTGGCAGGTGCGCGCGGCGGCCGAGCAGCTCGGGAGTGCGCCCGAGGAGGGGCCGGACTAGCTCAGCGGTCGGCGGCGCGCAACAGGGCGTGCAACGAGGCCATCTCCTCGAGACAGGCCCGCAGTCCCTCGATGACGACGAGGTCGGCGTGCGCGGCGACCGCGACCTCGACGCCGGTGCTCGTCGCGACGAGCTCGTCGAGGTCGGTCAGCTGGGCCATCCCGCCCACGAGGGTGAGGCCGCGCGCGCTGACGTCCTGGGAGAGGTCGGGCGCCGTCTCGGCCAGGCACTCCTGGATCATCCGCACCGTGGCGGCGATGACGTCCGCGAGCGCGGTGTTGACGAGCTCGGCCGTCACCTCGACCTCGACGAGCTCCCCGCGCTCGACCGAGCGCGCCCGCACCACCTGGGACATCCCGAGGGAGCGACCCCGGGCCGACGCGAGCAGGCACTTGATCTCCTCGAGCGCCGTCGGGGCGACGACGACCCCGAGACGGGTACGCAGGGCCGTGGCGATCGCCGCGTCGATGTCGTTGCCCCCGACGCGCCGGGCGCCGGCACTCACGATCCCCCCCAGGGAGATCACGGCCGCCTCCGAGGCCCCCGCCCCGAGGACGGTCACCGCCGAACCCACCGGATCCTGGACCGGGAGGCCGAGGCCGATCGCCGCGGCGAGCGGCGCCTCGATCAGGCTCACCTCACGGGCGCCGGCCTGGATCGCGGCCTGGCGCAGGGCGCGCCGCTCGATGGCCGTCGCGAGGGACGGGACGCTCATCACGGCCCGGGCGCGGCTCAGTTTGGAGACCCCGGCGCGCTCGAAGAGGTGGGCGATGAGCCGAGCGGTGACGTCGAAGTCGATCGTGGTGCCCTGGGCGAAGGGCCGGAAGACGACGACGTGCCGCGACGTGCGCCCCACGACCTCGCGCGCGCCGTGACCCACGTCGACGACGTCACCGGTGCTCGTATCGATCGCGACGAGCGTCGGCTCGTCGACGATCACGCCGCGGTCGGCCGTCGCCAGTCGCGTCTGGGCGGTCCCGATGTCCAGCGCCACGTCGAGAGCCACGGAGGACGATGTTAGGGCGACCCACGTGGCGGCCCCGACGCTCGGTAGCCTGGCCGGGGTGGCGCAACGGGATCGGCGGTGGGGATGGTGGCCTCGTCGCCATCGGCGCCCGGGCGCCGACGCGCGCCCGTGGGTCCACCCCAGCGAGCTACCCCGTTTCGAGGACCTCGAGCCCCGGCGACCCTCTCCCCGCTCGCGCCTGGCCCGGGCGGTGGCCCTGCTCGCCGCGGTGCTCCTCGTCGCCGGGGGGGCCGTCCTCGTGACGAACCGCGGCTCCCCCCCGACCACGACCACGACGCACCACAACGTCGCCCTGAGCGCTCTGCCGTCGATCGCGCGCGCGGTAGCCGCCGACACGGTCAACCTCACGATCATCACCGACCACGGGATGACGACGGCCGCCGCCCTCGTCCTGCCCGGACGCCTCGCGGTCACGACGGTGCGCATCCCCGCCAACGCCCTCGTCAAGGGGACGAACGCCCGACACGTGGACTTCGCGGTGTCGCTCGTCGGGCGCGACGACGTGATGGGCTTCTCGGTCGTGCGCCTGGGCGCCGCCGCGTCCCCGGTCCGACTCGACCCGATGCCGGCGAGCGCCGCGGTCACCGTCGTCGCCCCTGTCGTGCCGTACCTGCTCGCCCGGCCCCGCTACGACTGGGCGGTCACGACCCTCGGCGACCCCCAGAACGACTCCCAGGGCGTGGTGCGCTACCTCACCACGCCGTCGGGCCGGGCGCTGTGGCGACTGCGCTACGCCCTGGCGGTCGACGCGCGGGGTCGGGTCGTGGCGGTGCTCTCGGCCAACCACCAGTGGTACGGCGCCCAGTTCGTCGCGCGCGTCGCCGAGGTCCTCGAGATCGGTCGGGGCTGTCACGGCGACCTCGGGATGACCGGTGCGTCGGTCCAGGGCGGGGGCGTGCGCCTCGTGTCGGTCGCCCCCTACGGCCCGGCCGCCCACGCGGGACTGCGCCCGGGCGACGTGCTGATGACCTGGTCGGGTCGGCAGACCGATGACCTGGGCGTCTTGCGCTCGATGATCTACCTGACCCCGGCCTACACGAACGTGAAGGTCACCTACCTGCGCGGCAGCGCACTGCGCACCACGACGGTCACCCCGGTCTGCCCCTTTAGAGTGACCCCGTGACCCAGAACCCCTTCGGCGAGATGTTCGGGGACATCTTCTCCCTGCTCGGTCGCCAGGGACCCGACGCCTGGTACCAGGCGGCCCAGCAGCTGGCCGTCTCGGTCGCCCGGGGTGAGGACGGGGACCCCAACCCCTCGCCGATCGAACGACCGCGCCTCGAGGAGTTCGCCCCCCTCGTCGCGCGCCACGTGGCCACCCTGCTCGGCACCGACGTCTCAGCGTCACTGGAGGTGACCAACCGCTCGGCCCTGACGCTGGCGGCGCTCGCCCAGTGGCGTCCACTCCTCGAGCCGTTCGTGGCCCCGAGCGGCTCGACCCCCACGCTCCCCGAGGGTGACGAGAGCGCCCTGATGGCCCAGATGGCCGCGACCCTCGGTCCCCTGTTCACGGGGTTCCAGACCGGTTCGGTCGCCGGCCACTTCTCCGAGCGCGCCTGGTCCCTCGCGGCGCTGGCGCTCCCGCGCGTTGACCAGCGCCACCTCATCGTGCTCAACAACCTGAGCGCCTTCGCCGACGCCTGGAGCCTCGGGCGCGACGAGGTCTACGTCTTTTCCCTGGCCCAGGAGTTCGTCGCCTCGCGGGTGCTCACCCAGCCCGGCACCGGCGACGCCCTGCGCGCCCTGCTGCTCGACGCCGCGGGCGAGGCCCGCGCGGTGCAAGGTGACATCCTCGGCCGTTTGCAGTCGCTCGCCGACGGTGGCGACCTCTCGGCGCTGATGAACGACCCCTCGTCACTGCTCGAGGGCCTCGAGGTCCCCGAGGACAGCCCGGCCACCCGGGCGATCAACGCCGCGACGGCCGTGCTCACGGCCTACTTCAACGCCGTCGCCCAATCGGTCACCGAGACGCTGCTCGGCCCGCGCCCCGCGCTCGCCGAGGCCGTCCTGCGCCACCGGCTGAGCGACGCCCGCGGCGAGGACGCGGCCGCGGCGCTCTTTGGGATCTCACTGCAGGGCCCCCACGTGGAGGAGGCCGCACGCTTCGTCTCGACCCTGGCCGCGGCCCACGGCCTGGAGGTCTTCGGCGCCCTGTTGCGCGTCGACGGGCTCGCCACCGCCGCCGAACTGGCCGAGCCCGAGGCGTGGCTCGAGCGGGTGACGACCTCGCCGTTGGCCTAGGCCTGCGCCGGCTCCTCGTCGTAGCCGAGGTTCCACTCCACGATCAGGGCCTCGCGCTCGGCGTCGCGGTTCACCCGCTCGCGGTTACGGCGGAACTGGGGATCGTGGGGGGGCAGGAAGCGCAGGCGGGCGTCCACCCGGTCGACGAAGGCCTGGATCTGCTCCTCGTCGCCGTAGACCATCCGGCACTCCCAGTGGGGCGCGACCGGCCCCAGGTAGACGATCTGGACGTGGCCGACGGGCTCGACGACCTCGGTGCTTTCGCTGGTGGGGACGTGGCTCACGGCGCTCCTCTCGCGGTCAGTCTACCCGGGGCCCCGCACCGGGTTCCGGGCCGGCGCGCGGGGTGACGCAGCGGGAGACGCCGGGCGCCAGGTCTCACGAAATGTAAAGGGTCGCCGCCCCCCGGCGTGGCTAGGGTGAGGATGAAGGAGGTCCTATGGACACCGAGTGGATGGCCGACGGTCTGTGTCGCGACTACCCCGCCGAGACCTTCTTCCCCCGCGACGGCGTGGGGGTCATCGCGGCCCAGCGGATCTGCGCTAGCTGCCCGGTGGCGCGCGCGTGCCTGGAGTACGCACTGGCCAACCACGTCGACCACGGCGTGTGGGGCGGCAAGAGCGAGCGCGAGCGCCGTCGCATCGCCCGCGAGCGCCGTCGCCTGCGGGTGAGGGGCGCCGCTTCGTAGCGGTGCTCGAGTGCGTCGTCAACCTCTCGGTTCCCTCGCGTGACGAGGCCGTCCTCCTAGGGGCCTTCGCGGGCGCGTCGCTGCGCGATCTGCACCACGACGATGACCACGGTCGCGCGGTCCTCACGATGATCGGCGAACCCACCGCGCTCGCCACCGACGTGCGCGCCCTGGCGCGGGTCGGCGCGGCGCGCCTGGACCTCACCGGCCACGTCGGCGTGCACCCGCGCCTCGGCGCCCTCGACGTCGTGCCCTTCGTCTCGCTCGAGGGCGACCTCGGGGCCGCCGTGCGCGCCCGCGACGCGGCCGCGACCTGGTTCGCCACCGCCCTCGGGGTGCCGGTCTTCCTCTACGGTCCCCTCGCCGACGGGTCCGTGCGCACGCTGCCCGAGGTGCGCCGCCACGCCTTCACCGGCCTCGCCCCCGACCACGGGCCGGGCCGACCCCACCCCCGCCTGGGCGCGAGCGCGCTGGGCGCGCGCGGGGTCCTCGTCGCGTGGAACCTGCGTCTGCGCGACACCGCGCTAGAGGAGGCCCGGGAGGTGGCGAGGGCGCTGCGCGGGCCCCACGTGCGCGCGCTGGCCTTCGCGCTGCCCACGGGCCCCCAGATCAGCTGCAACCTGCTCGACCCGCTCGAGGTCGGCCCGAGCGAGGTCTACGACGCGGTGAGCGCCCGTCTGGGCGAGGCGCGCCTCGTCGGCGGAGAGCTCGTGGGCCTCGCGCCGCGAGGGGTGCTCGAGCGCACCGACCCGGCGCGCTGGGCGCGCCTGGGACTGAGCGAGGCGACGACGATCGAGGCGGTCGTCGCCTCAGCCGGCCTTGGCGCGACGCTCGAGGGCCCGGGCGCGCCGTAGCCGGCGCCGCTCCCGCTCGCTCATGCCGCCCCAGATGCCGAACTTCTCGCCGTTGTCGAGCGCGTACTCGAGGCACTCCTCTTTGACCACGCAGCCCCGGCAGACCTCCTTGGCCTCACGGGTCGAGGCCCCCCGCTCGGGGAAGAACAGGTCGGGGTCGACACCCATGCAGTTCGCCCGGGCCTGCCACCCCCGGTCCTCGAGGCCACCCAACAGTTCGACGATCTCCACGTTCCCTCCCTGTCGGCCGCTGACGCCACCGGTGTAATTACAACGGTGTCATTGTGGCCCGGCAGGGGCCCCGGGCGCAAATGGAACCTGAGAGGGGCCTAGACGGCCCGGCGGTGGGTGACGAAGTCGTCGAGCACGTAGGCGCCCAGGTCGTCGACGTCGGTGTAGAAGAGGCGGCCCCCGTTGACCCGGGCGATCTGCTCGACGAAGGGGAACTGGCTGCGTTCGATGTCCAGGGCGAAGGTGTTGATGGTGATCCCCGCGCGCGTGCAGCGCAGCACCTCGGCCATGGTCTTGTCCAATGTCTCTTTCACCGGCGGCCAGGCGAAGAACGGCTCGCCCGTCGCCGTCAGGTGGGCGGTGGGTTCGCCGTCGGTCACCACCACGACCTGGCGCTCGCCACGCTCGTTGCGCAGGAGGTGGCGCGAGAGCGCGAGGGCGTGCTGGAGGTTGGTGCCGTAGTTGTAGTCGATCGTGAGCGAAGGTATGTCCTCGACGCGTAGCTCCACCGCCCGCTCCCCGAAGCCGACCACGGCGACGTAGTCGCGCGGGAAGCGGCTCGCGATGAGCTGGGTGAGCGCGAGGACCATCTTCTTCGCCGGCACGAGGTTCCCCCGCATGGCCATCGACAAGGAGAGGTCGATGGCGAAGACCGTCGCCGATCGGCGCAGCGCCTCGTACTCTTCGATCTCGAAGTCGTCGGGGTGCAGGCGCACCGGCGTGCCCGGCCCCTGTCGCACCAACGCGTTGTACAGGGTGCGGCCGAGGTGCAGGGTCACCGGCGCCCCCGGCTCCCACGGGGTCGAGGTCTCCTCGCGGTCCCCCCCGCGCGCCAGCGTCGCGCTGGCGTGGCCCGCGAGGTCGGGCGTGTCGCGCAGTCGCGCGAAGAGGGCGCGCAGCGCCAGCCGACCGATCTGGCGCACGCCCTTCGCGCTCAGCTCGAGGCGTCGTCCGTGCCGGTCGACGAAGCCGCTCTCGCGCAGCGCGCGCAGGGCGCGCTGGAGCCGCTCGACGTGGCGGGCCGCGTCGTCGCCCAGGTGACGCCGGATCGCCTCGACGTCGACCTCGGGCAGCCCCTGGGCGGGATCGGCTCGCCCGAGGAAGTCCTCGAGCTGGCGCAGCTGGCCGAGCTGTTCGATCGCGTCGGTCGAGCGCGAGAAGGACCCGCCGTCGCCGCGCAGGCGGTGGGCCCGGTTCCAGTCGATCTGCGGGGTGGCCTCGCGAAGGTTCGCCGTCAGGCGCGTGAGCGAGAAGCTCAGGTCGAGGTCGCCGAGGAGCTGGTCCATCAGCGAGCGCAGCTCGGCCTGCTGGTCGGCCGAGAGCGAGTTGAACATCGCCTCGGCGGCCGCGGCGCGCTCGGCCATCATCGCCACCACGTCCTGGAGGCTCTGGGCGCCGGGGAAGTAGTCGCCGAAGCGTTCCATGAACGCCTCGAAGGAGGGGTCGAGCGGCTCGCCCCGCCGGTCCTGCTCGATCATGGTCGAGAGCGCGTCCATCATCTCGCGCAGTCGGGCCAGCTCGGCGGGGTCGGGCCGACCGAGGAGCTCCTTGGACTGGTTGAAGTAGGTCTCCAGGACGTCACGCTCGAGCTCGGCCATCAGTCGCTCGTACTCCTCGCGCGCCTCGCCCGAGACGAACTCGTACTCCCGGTACTCCCCCAGCCGCTCGGTGAAGCGCTCACTCATCAGGTCGCGCTGCATCCGGCGCTGGTCGACGAGGTCGCGGGTCACCTCGCGCCGACGCTCGTCGCCCGAGGCCTCGGCCTGCTCGAGGAGCCCCTCGAGCCTCGTCGCCTCGAGGGACTCGACGTGCTCGAGCCACTCCCGGTAGCGCTCCAGCTCG
>JAKABC010000154.1 GCA_021802025.1 Actinomycetes bacterium | reverse complement strand
CTCTCGAACTGCGCCTCGCGGTAGTAGCTCTCGTCGGGCAGCGATAGCCCCGCCTGGGAGAGCCAGAGCACGTTGAGCGTCGGGTCCATCGCGTCGGCCTCGACCCCGAGGCCGATGAAGCCACCCACCCCCTCGCGGGTCCAGCGGCCGACCAGACCCATCAGTTCGGGCACCGAGGTGAGGGCGGCCACCTCGGCGAGCGGCCCGGCCAGGGGCGCGGCCCCGCGGGCCTCGACCGCCGCCTCGTCCATGAAGGCGCCGTAGAGGTCGCCGACCTTGCGCAGCTCGGTTCCGGGCTCGGCCGACTGGGCCGCCTCGAGGATCTCGCGCACGGCCCGCTCGGAGGCCTCGCGCAGCTCGTCGAAGGCGCCGTAGCGGGCCCGATCGGGTGGGATGGGCGTCGCGGCCGACCACCGGCCGTTCACGTGGCGAAAGAGGTCGTCTCGGGGCGCGACGGCCCCGTCGAGGTCGAGGGGCATGGCCCCGAAGGCGCTGAGAGTCACGGCCCCCAGCCTACGACGCGGGCCCGTCGTAGCCCACCGCCACCAGGGCCAGGCCCGCCGGCGGGGCGGGGGCCGGCAGCCGGTCGCGCCCGGGCGCCTCGAGGCGCGACGCGACCGTGTCCGGGGCCAGCCGCCCCTGGCCGATCGCCACCATCGTCGAGACGAGCGAGCGCACCATCGTGTGACAGAACGACTGGGCCCGGATATCCAGGCGCACGAAGCGCCCCTGCGCAACGAGGTCGAACGGGTCGGCGACGACCCGCCAGCGCGCCTCGTGCACCAGCCGGGTGATGGGGTCCTCGGGCGCGCTGCGCGGGGCGCGCCGACAGAACGAACGGAAGTCGTGGCTGCCGAGGGTGGCCGTGGCGGCCGCGTTCATCGTCGCTAGGTCGAGGGGACCCGGCACGCTCCAGCACAGCGCGTCGAGCGCGTCGAGGCGGGGCCCGTCGACGCACACGAGGTAGCGATAGGCCCGCCAGGTGGCCGAGAAGCGCGCGTGGAAGGTGTCCTCGACCGGGGTGGCCGCGAGCACGTGGACGCGCCCGCGCAGCTGGGCGTTGAGGGAGGTGACCAGGCGATCGGGCTCGAGGGCCCCACGGGTGCGGGGCTGGGCGGGCAGGTCGACGTGGACGACCTGGTGTAGGGCGTGGACGCCGGCGTCGGTGCGCCCGGCGCCCACGATCACCGGCTCGCTCTCCAGGCGCAGCGTGCGCGCGAGGACCGCGCGCAGGGCGCCGGCCACCGTCTCGAGGCGGGGTTGGTAGGCGAAGCCGCTGAAGGCCCGGCCGTCGTAGGCCAGGTCGAGTCGCCACCGGCGGGTGGCGCGCTCTGGGTCAGACGAACTCAATGCGCGCCATCGGGGCGTTGTCGCCCTGACGCGGCCCGAGCTTCAAGATCCGGGTGTAGCCCCCCGGGCGCTCCGCGTAGCGCGGGGCGATCTCGGTGAAGAGCTTGTGGGCCATGTCCTTGTCGCGGATGAGGGCGACGACCCGCCGGTGGGCGTGGACCGACCCCTCGGGCGCGTTCTTGGCGGCCGTGACGACCTTCTCCACCACCGGGCGCAGGGCCTTGGCCTTGGCCTCGGTGGTGACGATCGACTCGGCCGCGATCAGCGAGGCCACGAGGTTGCCCATCATGGCCTTCTGGTGGGCGGCGTCGCCGCCGAAGCGGCGACCCCTGGTCGGCGTGGCGCGCACGGTCAGTCCTCCTGACGCAGCTCGAGGCCGCGCTCGGCGAGGCGGTCCATCACGTCCTTGAGCGAGGTCGCCCCGAAGTTGGTGATCGAGGTGAGGTCGCGCTCGGTGGCGTTCACGAGCTGGGCGATCGTGTTGATGCCGGCGCGCTTGAGGCAGTTGCGCGAGCGCTCGGTGAGCCCGAGCTCCTCGATGCGGATGTCGAGCTCGCTCGCGGCGGCCTGGGCGCTGCCCACGTCGCCGAGCTCGAGGGCCGGCGCCTCCTCGTCGATCGAGGCGATGAGCGAGATCAGCGACCCGAGGGTCTTGCCGGCCGAGGCCAGCGCCTCGCGCGCGCTGATCGAGCCGTCGGTCTCGACCTCGATGACCAGGCGGTCGAAGTCCTTGGACTGCTCGACGCGCACCGGCTCGACCTCGTAGCTCACCCGGCGCACCGGGGAGAAGACGGCGTCGAGCGGGATGACCCCGATCGCCGAGGCGCCCTTGTTGAACTCGGCGCCGACGTAGCCCTTGCCCCGCTCGACGGTCAGCTCGAAGCCGAGGGCCGCCTTGGGATTGGTGAGGTAGGCGAGGTGCAGGTCGGGGTTGAGGATCTCCACGTCGGCCGTCGTCGAGAGGTCGCCGGCGGTGACCGGGCCCTCGCCGCGCTTGTCGAGGCGCAGCGTGACGGGCTCGTCGGAGTAGACCTGCACGAGCAGGTCCTTCAGGTTCAACGTGATGTCCTGGACGTCCTCCTTGACGCCCTCGATGACCCCGAACTCGTGCAGCACGACGTCGAACTTGACGCGCGTCGCGGCCGCGCCGGGGATCGACGAGAGCAGCGTGCGGCGCAGCGAGTTGCCGAGGGTGTGGCCGAAGCCCGGGTCGAGCGGGCCGATGGCGAAGGTCTGGCGGTGGGCGACCTCCTCGCCGAGGGCCTCGACGGTGGGCCGTTGGATGATCAGCATGGGTACTCCTGGGTATCGAGGGTGATTACTTCGAGTACAGCTCGACGATGAGCTGCTCGCGGATCGACTCGTCGATCTGCTCGCGCGCCGGGATGGCGCGCACGGTCACGGCGAAGCCGTTCTCGCCGACCTCGAGCCAGCCCGGGACGCTGCGGTCCAGGACGTCGAGGTTGCGCTTCACGTTGAAGTTCTCCCGGGTGGGGGCCTTCAGTGAGACGACCTGGCCGGGCTTCACCCGGTACGAGGGGATGTCCACGCGCTTGCCGTCGACGCTCACGTGGCCGTGGCGCACGAACTGGCGGGCCTGGGCGCGCGAGGCGCCCCAGCCGGCGCGGTAGGCGACGTTGTCCAGGCGCGTCTCGAGCATCTGCAGCAGCGTCGTGCCGGTCATGCCGGGGCGGCGGTTGGCCTCCTCGTAGAGGTTGCGGAACTGCTTCTCCAGCACGCCGTAGGTCCGGCGGGCCTTCTGCTTCTCGCGCAGCTGGGTCAGGTACTCCGAGCCCTGGCGCTGGCGGTCGCGGCCGTGCATCCCCGGGGGGAAGGCGCGCATGCGCCGGTCGGAGTTCTCCGCGACCGGGCACTTGAGCGAGAAGCACCGCTCGCCCTTCAGATAGAGCTTGGTGCGCTCACGCCGACAGAGGCGGCAGACGGGACCTGTGTATCGAGCCATTCTTTCTTCCTTAGCCCCGGCGCCGCTTCTTGGGGCGGCACCCGTTGTGCGGCAGCGGCGTGACGTCCTTGATCGCCACCACCTCGATGCCCGCCGCGGCGATCGAGCGGATCGCGGTCTCGCGACCCGAGCCCGGCCCGCGCACGAGCACGTCGACCTTCTTCACCCCGTGCTCCATCGCGGCGCGCGCGCACTTCTCGGCGGCCAGCTGGGCGGCGTAGGGGGTGGACTTGCGCGACCCCTTGAAGCCGACCTGGCCCGACGAGGCCCACGAGAGCACGTTGCCCTCGGGGTCGGTGATCGAGACGATCGTGTTGTTGAACGAGCTCTTGATGTGCGCGACGCCGAAGGCGACGTTCTTGCGCTCCTTCTTGCGCGGCTTGCGCACGGCGGACGGCTTGGCCATTACTTGGTCACCTTCTTCTTACCGGCGACGGTGCGCCGCGGTCCCTTGCGCGTGCGGGCGTTGGTGCGGGTCCGCTGGCCGCGCACGGGCAGGCTCTTGCGGTGGCGGATCCCCTGGAGGGAGTTGATCTCCATCTTGCGCTTGATGTCCTGGGCGACGTCGCGGCGCAGGTCACCCTCGACGGTGACGTTCTGGTCGATGTAGGTGCGCAGCGCGTTCACCTCGGCGTCGGTGAGGTCCTTCACCCGCGTCGACTCGTTCACGCCGGTGGCGGCGCAGATCTGCTGGGCGATGGTCGGGCCCACGCCGAAGATGTAGGTCAGCGCGATCACCGT
>JAKABC010000153.1 GCA_021802025.1 Actinomycetes bacterium | reverse complement strand
GCACGTACATCCCACGCTTCTGCTACCACCCGCGCATGGAGCCGGTCGGGGTGTGCCGCATGTGCCTGGTCGAGGTGGAGGGACCCCGAGGCGCGACCCTGCAGCCGGCCTGCTACCAGCACGTGAGCGACGGCATGGTCGTCACCACCGACTCGCCCAAGGTGAAGAAGGCCCAAGAGGGCGTCCTGGAGTTCCTCCTCGCCAACCACCCCCTCGACTGCCCGGTCTGCGACAAGGGCGGGGAGTGCCCGCTCCAGGACCAGGCGCTCACGCACGGACCGGGCGAGACCCGTTTCGTCGAGGAGAAGCGCCACTTCGTCAAGCCGATCGAGATCGGCCCGCTGGTGCTGTTGGACCGGGAGCGCTGCATCCAGTGCGCCCGCTGCACCCGCTTCGCCGCCGAGGTGGCCGGCGACACCGAGATCGCCTTCGCCGGACGCGGCGACCAGATCGAGGTGGCGCCCTCGCCCGAGCACCCCTTCACCTCGGTCTTCTCGGGCAACACGGTCCAGATCTGCCCGGTCGGGGCACTCACCGCCGCGCCCTACCGATTCGCGGCCCGGCCGTGGGACCTCGAGCAGGTCGAGAGCACCTGCACCCAGTGCGCGGTGGGCTGCCGGGTGGCCGTGCAGAGCTCGGGCAACCGCCTGACCCGCGTGCTGGGCGTCGACTCGGACCCGGTGAACCACGGCTGGCTGTGCGACAAGGGACGCTTCACGCTCGACGCGATCGACGGCCACGAGGGGTCGCGTGACCCCCTCGACCCGGCCAGCCGGATCACGAGCCCCCTCGTGCGTCGCGACGGCGCGCTCGTCGAGGCCACCTGGGGCGAGGCGCTGGCGCGCGCGGCCGAGCTCCTCGGGGCGGCGCGCACCCACGACGGCGGGGTCGGGGTCATCGGCGGCGCGGCGCTCACCAACGAGTCGGCCTACGCCTGGGCGCGCGTCGCGCGCGAGGTGCTGCGCACCGAGCACGTGGACGCCCAGTACGGCGACGGGATTGACGCACGACGGGTGCTGGCCCTGCCCGGGGCCACGATCGACGACGCCTGCGCCGCGCGCGTCGTGGTGACCCTCTGCGGGGACCCGCGTGAGGAGTTGCCGGTGCTGTTCTTGCGCCTGCGCGGCGCGCTCACGCGGCGCGGTCACGACCTCGTGGAGTTGGCCGTCGGCCCCTCGGCGCTGCACCCGCTCGCCACGGTCTCGATCCCGGTGCGCCCGGGCGAGGCCCACCGAGTGGTCGACGCCCTGGCCGAGGCGGGGCGTGCGCCCGCCGACCTCGCCCTCGACGAGGACGCGCGCACCCGCGCCCGGGAACTCCTCGGTGACGGCGAGGGGGTCGTGGTGGTCGCGGGACGCACCAACCTCGCGGAGGACCCCGCGGTCGTCGAGCGCGCCCTCACCCGCCTCGCCGAGGCCTTTCCGCGCGCCCGGTTCCTCGTCGCGTCGCGACGGGGCAACGTGCGCGGAGCGATCGACGCGGGCCTGGCGCCGGGGCTGCGACCGGGCCGGGTCCTCGGTGCCGCCGGGCGCGACACGCTGGCCCAGCTCGCCGCCCTGCGCGAGGGCGACCAGCGGGCCGTCCTCGTCTTGGGCGACCTGCTCGGCAACGTCCTCGACCGCGCGGGGGCCGAGGCCGCGCTCGAGCGCGCCGACGTCGTGGTCGTGACCGGGCACGGGGGGGCGACGCTCGCCCACGCCGACGTGGTGCTGCCGGCCGCCGTGCAGCACGAACGCACCGGCACCGTCACCAACCTCGAGGGCCGGGTCACCGCGGTGGTGCCCAAGATCGTCGCGCCGGGGGCCGCCTGGCCCGACGTCGCGATCGCGGCCGAGCTGGCCCGGGCCCTCGGCGCGGAGCTCGCGATCGACTCGGTCGAGGACGCCGCGCGCGCCTACGAGGTCTCGACGGGCTACCCCGCCCTCACCGTCTTGCTCGACGCGACGAGCGAGGGCCGCCTCGCCGGGAGCGTGAGCGCCCCCGCGCCGCGCCGCCCGCTCGACCCGATGGCCTTCCCGGGCATCCGCTCGGCCGAGTGGGTCGGCCTCGGGGAGTCGGCCGGGGACGTCACCGAGCCGGCCCCACCGCTCGCCGCGCCCCCCCTCGCCGCCCCGGCCCTGGCCGACCTCGACCCGGTCCCGGCGCCCGAGGTCCCCGGACGCGACGCCTACGGCCTCGCGCTACGGATCGCGCCGCGCCTCTACGACCACGGCGTGGCCGTCACCGGCTCGCCCGCGCTCGCGGCGCTCGTCGGGCCGACCGAGGCCCGCCTCCACCCGGGCGACCTCGACCGGCTCGGGCTGGACACCGGGGGGCGCCTGCTCGTGCGCGGCGCGGGCCGCACGCTCGAGCTGGTCGTCGCGCGCGACGCCCAGGTGCCCCGCGGGGTCCTCGAGCTCGCCTTCGGCGCGCTCGGTGACGCGGGCGACGTCAACGCCCTGGCCGACCCGATGGCGGTCATCACCCAGGTGAAGGTGGAGGCACGGTGATCGCCGGCGCGGACCCGCTCTTCGCCCACGGGGTCACGGGCGTCGTGATCCTCATCGTCCTGATCAAGGTCGTCGTCGGCTTCGCCGCCTGGATGGGCGCGGTCACGATGATGATCTGGTTCGAGCGCAAGGCCATCAGCGACATGCAGAGCCGCATCGGCCCCCAGCGCTGGGGGCCGTTCGGGCTGCTGCAGACCCTGGCCGACGGCATCAAGCTCTTCTTCAAAGAGGACCTCGTCCCGGCCGAGGCCGACCGACTCGTCTTCAAGCTCGCGCCGTACCTCTCGCTGGTGCCGGCGCTGGTGACCTTCGCCATCGTGCCCGTTGGCGGGACCCTGCACATCGCCGGCCACGCGGTCCAGCTCCAGGTCGCCAACCCCCCGATGGGGATCCTGGTGATGCTGGCGATGTCGGGCATCTCGGTCTACGGGGTGATGCTGGCCGGTTGGGCGTCGGGCTCGAAGTACCCGCTGATCTCCTCGGTGCGCGCGAGCGCCCAGATGATCAGCTACGAGGCGGCCCTCGGGATCACGGTGGTGACGGTGATCCTGGTGAGCCACTCGCTCACGACCCACGGCATCGTCCTCGCCCAGGGCCAGGGGATCTGGCACTGGAACGTGATCCGCCTGGGCGTCGTGCCCTTCGTCATCTTCTGGATCGCCATCACCGCCGAGCTGAACCGGCCGCCCTTTGACGTCGTGGAGGCCGAGAGCGAGTTGGTCGGCGGCTTTAACACCGAGTACTCCTCCATCCGCTTCGCGTTGTTCTACATGGCCGAGTTCATGAACACGATCACCATGTCGGCGATCATCGTGACGCTCTTCTTCGGTGGCCCGGCCGGTTGGGTGCCCCCGGTGCCTCACCTGCGGTGGGTCTTCCCGATCCTGTGGTTCCTCGTCAAGACGGGCACCTTCGCCTTCTGCTACGTCTGGTTCCGCGCGGCGCTACCCCGGCTGCGCTACGACCAGGTGATGGACCTGGGCTGGAAGCGGCTGATCCCGCTCAGCCTGGGCTGGATGCTCATCGTCGCGGGGTTTTTGGTGGCGCCGGGCTGGGGGTTCGTGATGGCCGCGGCGGTGCTGCTGGCCTCGGTCGTGCTCGCGGTCGCCTTCGAACGCGGCGCGTCGCGCTCGACCGGTCCTGAGTCCGTGCTCGAGCCCGTCGGACGCCGCCCGCTGCCCGAGGAGAGGCTGCGGGCCCTCACCGACCGGGAGGACGGGTAGTGGCGCGCGGCACGGACTTCTTCGGCGGCTTCAAGCTGACTCTGCGCCACCTCGCACGCCCGCGGGTGACGGTCGGCTACCCGGCCGAGAAACGGCCCAAGCAGCCCCGCCAGCACGGGCGCCACGTTCTCAACCGCTTCGAGGACGGGATGGAGAAGTGCATCGGGTGCGAGTTGTGCGCGGGGGTCTGCCCGGCCAACTGCATCTACGTGCGCGGACTGGACAACCCGCCCGATCACCCGGTGAGCCCGGGGGAGCGCTACGGCTACGTCTACGAGATCAACTACCTGCGCTGCATCCACTGCGACCTGTGCGTCGAAGCCTGCCCCACCCAGGCGATCACCG
>JAKABC010000152.1 GCA_021802025.1 Actinomycetes bacterium | reverse complement strand
GCTCGCCGTCGAGCTGGCCGAGGAGACCGGGATGGGCCTGGTGGGGTTCTTGCGCCCGCCCTCGATGGTCGTCTACGCCAACGCCCAGCGCGTCCTCACGCCCACGCCCTGACCCGCCGCTCGGACCCCTCGCGGGCGGCCACCGGCTCGAGGCGGATCACGATGGATTTCGAGGTGGGGGTGTTGCTGCCGAGCGCGGTCGACTCGAGCGGGACGAGCACGTTGGCCTCGGGGAAGTAGGCCGCCGCGCAGCCCCGCGGCGTCGGATACGCCACGGCGCGAAAGGCGCTCGCGCGCCGCTCCCCGTCGCTGTAGACGCTCACCAGGTCCACGAGGTCCCCGTCGGACAGTCCCCGCGCGGCGAGGTCGGCCCGGTTCACGAAGACGACCCGTCGGCCGCCGCGGATCCCGCGGTAGCGGTCGTCGAGGCCGTAGACGGTCGTGTTGAACTGGTCGTGCGAGCGCAGGGTCTGCAAGAGCAGGTGGCCCGCGGGCACCTCGACGGCGTCGACCTCGTTGACGCTGAAGTGCGCCTTGGCGTCGGCGGTCGGGAAGGTGAGCGAGTCGCGCGGCGGGCGGGGCAGCTGGAAGCCGCCGGGCTCTTTGATGCGCTCCTCGTAGGACTCGAAGCCGGGCACCACGCGCTCGATGTGGCGGCGGATCGTGGCGTAGTCGCGCCCCATGGCGCTCCAGCCGAGGTCCTCGCCGAAGAGCGCGGCGCCGATCGCCGTCACGATGTCGACCTCGCTGCGCAGGTGCGGCGAGCCCGGCTCGAGCCGGCCCCGCGAGGCGTGGACCATGGCCATGGAGTCCTCGACGGTGACGACCTGCTCGACGCCGTCTCTCACGTCGCGCTCGCTGCGCCCGAGACACGGCAGGATGAGCGCCTCGCGACCGGAGAAGAGGTGGGAGCGGTTGAGCTTGGTCGCCACGTGGACGCTGAGCGCACAGTTGGCCATCGCGGCCTCGGTGACCCGGGTGTCGGGGGTGGCCGCGACGAAGTTGCCCCCGAGGGCCACGAAGACGTCGATCTTGCCGTCGCGCAGGGCCCGGATCGTGCCCACGGTGTCGTAGCCGTGGGCGCGCGGCGGCTCGAAGCCGAACTCGTCGCGCAGCCGGTCGAGGAAGGCGTCGGGCGCCTTCTCCCAGATGCCCATCGTGCGATCCCCCTGGACGTTGCTGTGGCCCCGGATCGGCGAGGGGCCCGCGCCGGGTCGGCCGATGTTGCCGCGCAGCAACAAGAAGTTCACGATCTCGCGGATCGTGGCGACGGCGTTGCGGTGCTGGGTGAGGCCCATCGCCCAGGTCACCACGACGCTCTTCGCGGCGACGGCGTCGCTCGCGAAGGCCTCGATCTCGGCCCGGGCGAGGCCGCTCAGTCGCTCGAGATCGCTCCACTCGAGGGCGCGCCAGTGGGCGGCCGCCGCCTCGAAGCCGCTGGTGTGGGCCTCGATGAAGGCCCGATCGAGGGTCGCCGCGTCGCGGTCCTCGCGCTCGAGCAGGGCCTTGTTGGTGGCGGCGAAGAGGGCGAGGTCGCCGTTCACCCGCACCGCCAGGTGGCGGTCGGTGAGCTGGGTGCCCGAACCCACCAGCCCGCGCAGGCTCTGGGGGTTCTTGAACCGCCCGAGGCCGGCCTCGGGCAGCGGGTTGATCGCGACGATCCGGGCCCCGCGGCGCTTGGCCGCCTCGAGGGCGGTGAGCATCCTCGGGTGGTTGGTGCCGGGGTTCTGGCCCACCACGACGATCAGCTCGGCGTGGTCGGTGATGTCCTCGAGGGTCACTGCGCCCTTGCCGATGCCGATCGTCTCGGCGAGGGCGACGCCGCTCGACTCGTGGCACATGTTCGAGCAGTCCGGCAGGTTGTTGGTGCCGAGGCGCCGCGCCAGCAGCTGGTAGGTGAAGGCCGCCTCGTTGCTCGCCCGGCCGCTGGTGTAGAAGGCGGCCCGGTCGGGCGAGGGCATCTCGCTAAGTCGCCGGGCCACGAGGGCGATCGCCTCGTCCCAGCCGATCGGCGCGTAGTGGGTCGCCCCCGGGGCGAGGTACATCGGCTCAACCAGGCGCCCGAAGTGCTCCAGGGTGTGGTCGTCCATCGCGCGCAGCTCGTCGATCGAGTGGGCGGCGAAGAAGTCGCGGTCGACCCGGGCCGTGGTCGCCTCCCAGGCCGCGGCCTTGGCCCCGTTCTCGCAGAACTCGGCGACCTTGCGCTCGCGCGCCACCGGGTCGGGCCACGCGCAGCCCGGGCAGTCGAAGCCGCTGGCCTGGTTCATCGAGAGCAGCGTGCGCGCACCGCGCACCGGGCCCATCTCGCGCAGCGCGTAGCCCATCGCGTGGCGCACGGCCGGCAGTCCGACCGAGGTCGTGAGGGGGGCCGACACCCGGGGGGTCCGCTCGTCGCGTTCGACCATGACGCCACCGCCTTCGTGCGCTCGGGGGGTCGCTCCCTGCTAGGGCGAGGTTACCTTTTCTGCCTCTTCTCGCTCCGTCGAGCCGCGCGGCGCCTCGAGGCCCAGCTCGTCGGCCCAGCCCGGCGCGTAGCGCCGGGCCCAGGCCGCGCTCACCCGGCCCCGGACCATCGCCGCGAGGGCCCGGGGGTGGGTGAGCGCGAGGATCACGTGGGCCGCGATCACCACGGTGATCGCGAGCGCGAAGAGGTCGTGGACGTCGGTCGCCCCCGCGCGCCAGGCGACCGGGAAGGGGGAGAACCACTGGAGCATCGCGCCGGTGGCGAGCAGCACCAGGATCGTCGCGCCCACGATCAGCGTGTTGAGTTTCTGGCCGGGGTTGAACTTGTCCGCGCGCAGGGCGCTACGCCCGAGGCGGCGCAGCCACTCCACCTCGGCGTGGCTCCAGCGGCTCACCCGGGCGAGGTCGGCGCGCATCGGCGCCCCCCAGGGCCCGAGCATCGACACCACGAGGGGCACGGGCAGGGCGAGCCCGCACCACAGGTGGACCATTTCAACGACGTGGCGCTCGAGCACGAGCCCGAAGAGCGAGCCAAAGTAGAGCGGGATCGCCGTCACGATGAGAACGAGGAAGAGGAGCGCGTTCACCCAGTGCGCCACGCGCTGGGTCGCGCTGAAGCGAAGGACCGTGGCGGGACCCGAGTCGCGCGCCATCAGGCGAGCCCGAGACGGGGATCGGTCGGTCCGGTCGAGCCGTCCAGCCAGCCGTTCACCGGGTAGCCGTTTCGCTCCCAGAAGCCCGGCTCGACGCGATCGACGACCCGGATCGCCGAGAGCCACTTGAGCGACTTGTAGCCGAACATCGGGGCGACGTAGAGGCGCACCGGCCCGCCGTGCTCTTGTGTCACCGGCGCGCCGAGCATGCGGTAGGCGACGATCACGTCGGACATCCGAGCCTGGTCGAGGGTGAGGCTCTCGGTGTCGGCGTGGTCGTAGGAGGAAAAGCTCACCGCGACCGCCCCCGGGCGCACCCCGGCGCGCTCGAGGATCGCCGAGAGGGCGACGCCCTCCCACTCGACCCCGGGCACCGACCAGCCCGTCACGCACTGGAACGTGCGCACGAGGCGCGTCGCGGGCATGGCCTCTAAGTCGGCGAGGGTGAGGGCCTGAGGGCGCTTGACGAGGCCCGAGACCTCGAGCCGGTACGCCTCGGCGGTGATCGCCGGGTAGCTCCCGGTGATCGAGTAGATCCGGAACCGGTCGCCGAAGGGAAAGAGCCCCCCGATCCCCGAGCCGAGCACCCCGCGCGCCGCGCTCTGGAGGCGCGCGCCCAGCACGACCCCCACGGTGGCGAGCGCGCCCAGCGAGAGAAAGACCCGCCGACCGACCGGCACGCGCGCGTCGCTCCGGCGCCCCTCTTCGCCCTCGTCGGCCACGGCCCCGGTCTAGCGGGGCGCGCGCTCTTTCGGGCCCTCCCACGACCCGCCTCGGTACACTGCGCACGGTACGAGGAGGACAGAGTGACGATGGAGCGGCCCTTCTCGCACGTCAACGCCGAGGGCGAGTTGCGCATGGTCGACGTCTCGGACAAGGCGCCGACGCGCCGGCGCGCCGAGGCCAGTTGTCGGGTCGTCACGAGCGTCGAGCTGGCGACGCTGCCCGAGCG